>NZ_JBFULH010000459.1:0-3259 GCF_056400445.1 Pseudomonas sp. P5_B2
GCATGATGGATTGCAAGAAAGCCCTGGAAAAGGCTGACGGCGACATCGAAAAAGCCATTGATGACATGCGTGCTTCCGGCGCAATCAAGGCTGCCAAGAAAGCAGGCAACGTGGCTGCTGAAGGCGCTATCGCTCTGAAAGAAGACGGCAAATCTGCTGTTCTGCTGGAAGTAAACTCGCAGACTGACTTCCTGGCCCTGCAGGACGACTTCAAGGCATTTGTTGCTGCTAGCGTTGAAAAAGCGTTCGCCGACAAACTGACTGACGTCGCTCCGCTGATCGCCGCTCAAGAGGCTGATCGCCTGGTACTGGTTGGCAAGGTTGGCGAAAACGTCAACATCCGTCGCCTGGTACGCGTTGAAGGTGATGTTGTTGGTGGTTACCTGCACGGCAACAAAATCGGTGTTGCAGTTGTCCTGAAAGGCGGCAACGTTGAACTGGCCAAAGACATCGCTATGCACGTAGCGGCCAGCAACCCAGAGTTCCTGCTGCCTTCGGAAGTTTCTGCCGAAGCGATCGAGCGTGAAAAAGCTGTGTTCCTGCAGCTGAACGAAGAAAAAATCAAAGGCAAGCCAGAAAACATTGTTGAAAACATGGTCAAAGGCCGTATCAGCAAGTTCCTGGCCGAAGCCAGCCTGGTTGAGCAGGCGTTCGTCAAGAACCCTGAAATCAAGGTCGGCGAACTGGCCAAGAAAGCCGGTGCTGAAATCGTTTCCTTCACCTACTTCAAAGTAGGCGAAGGCATCGAGAAGCCGGTCGACAACTTCGCTGAAGAAGTTGCTGCCCAGCTGGCTGCTGCCAAGTCGTAAGACAGTTTTTAAACTGTCGCCCTGAAGAGGCTGCCCGCTTACGCGCGCAGCCTCTTTTCAGATGGGCTACCAATTTTTAATTGGTTTCCCGTTGGAACTGGCTTACAAAGCCATGTTCCGATGGCGCTGAAGCAGCGCCAAGCTAGAGTGAGCGCAGCTGTAAACAGCTCGCAAAGAATTTTTAAAATACGCCGCAGGAGAGATTCGCAATGGCTCAGCAGGGCAGTGGTTATCAGGCTCGCTATAAACGCATTCTACTCAAGCTTAGCGGCGAGGCCCTGATGGGCTCGGAAGAGTTCGGGATTGATCCGAAAGTTCTGGATCGCATGGCGCTGGAAGTCGGCCAACTGGTCGGTATCGGCGTTCAGGTCGGTCTGGTGATCGGTGGTGGTAACCTGTTCCGTGGTGCAGCGCTGAGCGCGGCCGGCATGGATCGGGTAACTGGCGACCACATGGGCATGCTGGCCACTGTGATGAATGCCCTGGCCATGCGTGATGCGCTGGAACGTGCCAATATCTCAGCCATCGTGATGTCGGCCATTTCCATGGTGGGCGTGACCGATCACTATGATCGTCGCAAAGCCATGCGCCACCTGAACGCCAAGGAAGTCGTGATTTTCGCGGCGGGTACGGGTAATCCGTTCTTCACCACGGACTCGGCGGCCTGCTTGCGTGCAATCGAAATCGATGCCGATGTCGTGCTCAAGGCGACCAAGGTCGATGGCGTCTACACCGCTGACCCGTTCAAAGACCCGCATGCCGAGAAGTTCGATCATCTGACTTACGATGAAGTGCTGGATCGCAAGCTGGGTGTGATGGATCTGACGGCCATTTGCCTGTGCCGCGACCACAAGATGCCATTGCGCGTCTTTAACATGAACAAGCCCGGCGCCCTGCTGAATATCGTGCATGGCGGCGCTGAAGGGACCCTGATCGAGGAAGGCCAACAATGATCAACGAAATCAAGAAAGACGCTCAAGAGCGCATGCAGAAATCCCTGGACTCTCTGAACCATGCATTTGGTCAGATTCGTACCGGCAAAGCCCACCCAAGCATTTTGGGTAGCGTGATGGTGCCGTACTACGGCACAGACACTTCCATTACCCAAGTGGCCAACATCACGGTAAAAGACTCCCGGACCCTGCAGGTCGTCGCGTTTGAGCGCAACATGCTCGCGGCCGTCGACAAGGCGATCCAGAGTGCTGGCCTGAACCTCAACCCCACCAACCTGGGTGAGTTGCTGCTGATCTCCATGCCTGCCCTGACTGAAGAAACCCGCAAGGGCTTCACCAAGCAGGCACGTAGTGCAGCGGAAGATGCTCGTGTTGCCGTGCGCAACATTCGTCGCGATGCCCTGGGTGACCTCAAGAAACTGGTCAAAGACAAGGAAATCAGCGAAGACGAAGAGCGTCGTGCTGCTGCTGATATCCAGAAGCTGACCGACAAGGCTGAGGCTGACATTGATGCGGCCACCAAGCAGAAAGAAGCCGACCTGATGGCCGTATAAGGGTCGCCTTTTCATGAAGACCAAGCAGACTGTGCCGTCCGCGGTACCGCGCCATGTCGCGATCATCATGGATGGTAATAATCGCTGGGCGAAGAAGCGCTTTATGCCGGGTGTCGCCGGGCATAAAGCGGGTGTGGATGCGGTTCGTGCGGTGATCGAGGTGTGTGCTGAGGCCAAGGTCGAGGTGTTGACCTTGTTCGCCTTCTCCAGTGAGAACTGGCAGCGCCCGGCCGATGAAGTCAGTGCCTTGATGGATTTGTTCTTCAAGGCGTTGCGTCGCGTGGCCAAGCGCCTCAATGACAACAACATCAGTCTGCGCATCATCGGTGATCGCTCGCGCTTTCATCCCGAGCTTCAGGCTGCCATGCGTGAAGCTGAGGCGATGACCGTCGGTGCCAACCGTTTTGTCTTGCAGATTGCCGCCAATTACGGCGGTCAGTGGGACATCGCGCAGGCCGCTCAGCGTCTGGCGCGGGAAGTTCAGGCCGGGCATCTGCGTCCGGAAGACATTACCCCGGAGTTGCTGCAAACCTGTCTGGTCACCGGCGACCTGCCGTTGCCGGACTTGTGCATCCGTACGGGTGGTGAGCACCGCATCAGTAACTTCCTGCTGTGGCAGTTGGCTTACGCCGAGTTGTACTTCTCCGACCTGTTCTGGCCGGACTTCAAACACGACGCCATGCGAAACGCACTGGCCGATTTCGCTTCTCGCCAGCGCCGCTTTGGTAAAACGAGCGAGCAGGTCGAGAATGGAGCCCGGGTTTAATGCTTAAACAACGAATCATCACCGCACTGATCCTGCTGCCGATCGCTTTGTGCGGGTTTTTCCTGCTTGAAGGTTCCAGTTTTGCGCTGTTCATCGGGTTTGTAGTGACGCTCGGCGCTTGGGAGTGGGCGCGGCTGGCCGGCTTCACTGCTCAGCCTGTTCGCGTTGCCTATGCCG
>NZ_JBFULH010000460.1:0-3244 GCF_056400445.1 Pseudomonas sp. P5_B2
GCGAAACGCTCCCCTACCCCGAGACACAGAAAGGCATCAAATCAGCCGCACAAATTAGTGATCAGGTAAACAGCCTAATCAAGCTGGGCTTGCTCGACGACGACAAGTACGCCGAGCTTTTCCCTGGCTCTATCAACGTTGCAGGTGGGAAAATCAATTTTGGTGAATATGCCCAACTCTGGCTGGACAGTCGCGAAATTGTCGGTGGTACGAAGCTTGGCTACAAGGGGGCGCTGAACCTGTACTGGATGCCCACCCTTGCACTGGTCCGGATTGATCTGATCACCACTACTCTCCTCCGCCGCACGATGGCCGGCATCAAATGGTCGTCGCCCGCGGTAAAGCGCAATGCTCTGGTCAAGCTTTCGACAATCCTCAAATCAGCCGTGTCCGAAGAGCTCCTGGCGAAAAACCCAGCGGCGCCACTTGAGCTTCCAAAGCGGAGCAGAAAAGAGATTGACCCCTTCAGCCTGGACGAAGCCAACGCGATTATCGCGAAGATGTACCAGCACGAGCACTGGCCCAGCACTATCTATGCGGCATTTTTCGAGTTTGTGTTTTTCACGGGCCTGCGTCTATCTGAGGCCCTGGCTTTGCGGTGGGATGCGGTGAACATGGAGAAAAGGACCGCCCACGTCTGTCGCGGGATTGCCTTGGGGGAAGTGGTGGAGCGCACAAAAACTGGCGGTGATCGTTTTGTTTTACTCAACGTGCGGGCATTGCACGCACTAGAGTTCGCCAAAAAATATGCAGAACGTCGGAAAAAAGGGGCAGGAAAGATCCTTGAAACCCCCTTCATCTTTCCGCCATCAAAGAACAGCGAGTACGTCAGGCAGACGTCCGACCTGCACAAGCAGTGGAAGCCGACCCTAAAAGCCTTGGGATTGCGACACAGACCGCCATACAACTGTCGTCATACCTATGCGACAATATGCATTATGTCTGGCATGAACCCCGCATTCATTTCCCAGCAACTCGGCCATAGCGTGCAGATGTTGCTGTCTACTTATGCGCGTTGGATCAACTCAAGCTCAGATTGGAGTGAATTGGAAAAACTCCAAATTGGTCCCAAATTGGTCCCAGCTTAAATAAGCGCAACCTAAGCTATTGAAAGGTAAGGTAATTGATCTCTACAGCTAATATCACGATGCAGTTCGGCGCCAAGCCGCTTTTCGAAAACGTTTCGGTCAAATTCGCAGCGGGCAACCGCTACGGCCTGATCGGCGCTAACGGTTGCGGCAAGTCGACTTTCATGAAAATCCTCGGTGGCGACCTTGAGCCTTCCGGTGGCCAGGTCATGCTCGAGCCGAACGTGCGTCTGGGTAAATTGCGCCAGGACCAGTTCGCCTACGAAGAATTCACCGTGATCGACACCGTGATCATGGGTCACGAAGAGCTGTGGAAGGTCAAGGCCGAGCGCGATCGTATCTACTCGCTGCCGGAAATGACCGAAGAAGACGGCATGGCCGTGGCCGAGCTGGAAACCGAGTTCGCCGAAATGGACGGCTACACCGCCGAATCCCGTGCCGGTGAACTGTTGCTGGGCCTGGGTATCGGCATCGAGCAACACTTTGGCCCGATGAGCGAAGTGTCTCCAGGCTGGAAACTGCGCGTATTGCTGGCGCAGGCTCTGTTCTCCGATCCTGAAGTGCTGTTGCTCGACGAGCCGACCAACCACCTGGACATCAACACCATCCGCTGGCTGGAAAACATTCTGACCCAGCGCTCCAGCCTGATGATCATCATCTCTCACGACCGTCACTTCCTGAACAGCRTGTGCACCCACATGGCTGACCTGGATTACGGCGAATTGCGTCTGTTCCCGGGCAACTACGACGAGTACATGACCGTGGCGACCCAGTCCCGCGAGCAACTGCTGTCGGACAACGCCAAGAAGAAAGCGCAGATCTCTGAACTGCAGTCGTTCGTCAGCCGCTTCTCGGCCAACGCCTCGAAAGCCAAGCAGGCCACCTCCCGCGCCAAGGCGATCGACAAGATCCAACTGGCCGAAGTCAAGCCTTCGAGCCGTGTGAGCCCGTTCATCCGTTTCGAACAAACCAAGAAGCTTCACCGTCAGGCGGTCATCGTCGAGCGCATGGCCAAAGGCTTCGACGGCAAGCCACTGTTCAAGGATTTCAGCTTCCAGGTTGAAGCTGGCGAGCGCGTGGCGATCATCGGCCCGAACGGTATCGGTAAAACCACCCTGCTGCGCACCCTGGTCAACGAACTGACCCCGGATGCCGGTACTGTGAAGTGGACCGACGCTGCGGAACTGGGTTACTACGCCCAGGACCATGCACACGACTTCGAAGACGACTGTAACCTGTTCGACTGGATGGGTCAGTGGACTCAGGGCGGCGAGCAAATCGTTCGCGGCACTCTCGGTCGCATGCTGTTTTCCAACGACGAGATCCTCAAGTCGGTCAAGGTCATCTCCGGTGGTGAGCAAGGTCGCATGCTGTTCGGCAAGCTGATCCTGCAAAAGCCGAACGTGCTGATCATGGACGAACCGACCAACCACTTGGACATGGAATCCATCGAGGCGCTGAACCTGGCGCTGGAGAACTACCCGGGCACGCTGATTTTTGTCAGCCACGACCGTGAGTTCGTATCGTCGTTGGCCACCCGCATTATCGAGTTGAGCCCTAGTGGCGTGATCGACTTCAGCGGCACCTATGATGATTACCTGCGTAGCCAAGGTGTAGTGTTTTAAAAGCAGCGATTAGTTTCAAGCTGCAAGCGGCAAGTAAAAGCCCTGTCTTGGTGACGGGGCTTTTTGCATTTCACGGCCGAATAATCTTCTGCTTCTGAAACCTTCGCGAGCAAGCCCGCTTGTGTCTTGCGCAGGAATTAGACTGATGATGAGAGCGGGCTTGCTCGCGAAGGGGACCTTAAGGACAACAAAAAATACTCAGACAAAATAGTTAGCCTGCTTCCTTTTGTTTTCAACCCAAGCCATGATGCAACTCTCCCACCGCCGCCCGCGAACGAGCCCTCATGTCTGCGCAGCAACTGCCCCCGCAAAGCTCCCTGGCGATTACCCTGCAGATCGTCTCCATCGTTTTTTATACCTTTATTGCCTTCCTCTGCATCGGCCTGCCGATTGCCGTGTTGCCGGGATATGTGCATGAGCAACTGGGTTTCAGCGCGATCATCGCGGGGCTGACCATTGGCTCGCAATACCTGGCCACCCTGCTCAGCCGCCCCATGGCTGGGCGCATGTCGGACAGCATCGGCACCAAAC
>NZ_JBFULH010000461.1:0-3230 GCF_056400445.1 Pseudomonas sp. P5_B2
CGTCTTCAGCGGTCACGTCCGCCTTGCTGAAGATTTGCTGGAAATGCTCGTGAGTCACGGCAGCGAAATGCGCACGGTCTTCCGGCGCCACGCCCAGGACCACGGCGTAAGTGGTCAGCGCTTCGCCCTGACCTTTAGCCATGTCTTCGGACAGCTCGTTCATCATGCCATTCATGGCAAACCAGGATTTGCCGCCGTAAGTCAGCGACGAATTCGTGGCGCACCCGTTGGTGCCGGAGGTCATGCCGAAGGTCGCGTTACCGGACGTGCCGTTGGTGATGGAGGCCATGAAGTGAGCCGGGGTGCCACGCTGACCTTCGAACAGCATGTTGCCCCAACCGCAATCCGGGCCGCCTGGGGCTTGCGCCATGGCGTTGAGGGATACAACGGTGAAGAGAGTACCAAGAAGAATCCGTTTCATAGCTTTGTTCTCTTTGAGTGCATACCGATGGACAAGGGAGACTGGAGCCATTTTGGCGCCAGTTAGGCCGGTTATTGGTCCAGCCGCGCAATTTGGAGTTTAGGCACGATCCCCGGGTTCCGTGATTTTTTGCAAAACATCCGCTGAAATCATTGATTTAGCCCCGGACTGCCTGGAGATACCCGATTGTCTATGCTTTGGCTTGAGGCGCGCCTTGCAAGTGAGGTGTGGGCAGCGCCAGAATGCCGCTATCTGCCCCGCCTGATGTAAGGAAGCCCGATGCCTGATCCTGTTGCTGCCAGCTTGCGTCTAGCGCCTGAAGCGCTGACCCGTCCGTTTTCCGCTGAACAGTTCAGCTTCTCTACCACCAATGATCTGGAGCCCTTCCGCGGTGTGCTTGGCCAGGAACGTGCGGTCGAAGCCTTGCAGTTCGGTGTGGCCATGCCACGCCCCGGTTACAACGTCTTTGTCATGGGTGAGCCCGGCACCGGCCGGTTCTCGTTCGTCAAACGTTACCTGAAGGCCGAAGGCAAGCGCCTGCAGACCCCGGCGGACTGGGTCTATGTCAACAACTTCGATGAACCGCGCGAGCCTCGCGCCCTGGAATTGCCGTCAGGCACCGCGGGCGCGTTTATCGGCGACATCAATGCTTTAATCGACAACCTGCTGGCGACCTTTCCGGCGGTGTTTGAACACCCGTCCTACCAGCAGAAGAAAAGCGCTATCGACCGCGCCTTCAATCAGCGCTACGACAAGGCGCTGGACATCATCGAGCGTCTGGCCCTGGAAAAAGAAGTCGCCCTGTACCGCGACGCCAGCAACATCGCGTTTACCCCGATGAGCGAAGGCAAAGCACTGGATGAGGCGGAATTCGCCCAGCTGCCGGAAGCCGATCGCGAACGTTTTCACGAGGACATCTCCGGTCTGGAAGAGCGTCTGAACGAAGAGCTCGCCAGCCTGCCGCAATGGAAGCGTGAGTCGAGCAATCAGCTGCGCCACCTCAACGAAGAAACCATCACGTTGGCGTTGCAGCCGTTGCTGTCCCCCTTGTCCGAGAAATACGCCGAGAACGCCGCCGTGTGCGGTTACCTGCAAGCGATGCAGGTTTACCTGCTGAAAACGGTTGTCGAGCAACTGGTGGACGACAGCAAGACTGACGCCATTGCCCGCAAGCTGCTGGAAGAGCAATACGCGCCGAGCCTGGTGGTCGGGCATTCGGCCAGCGGCGGTGCGCCGGTGGTGTTCGAGCCGCACCCGACTTATGAAAACCTGTTTGGCCGCATTGAATACAGCACCGATCAGGGCGCGCTGTACACGACCTATCGGCAACTGCGACCGGGTGCGTTGCACCGGGCCAACGGCGGTTTTCTGATCCTTGAAGCGGAAAAAATGCTCAGTGAGCCGTTCGTCTGGGATGCGCTCAAGCGCGCCCTGCAATCGCGCAAGCTGAAAATGGAATCGCCGCTCGGTGAGTTGGGCCGTCTGGCCACCGTGACCCTGACACCGCAACACATTCCGTTGGCGGTCAAAGTCGTCATCATCGGTGCCCGTCAGCTGTATTACACGCTGCAAGACCTCGATCCGGACTTCCAGGAAATGTTCCGCGTCCTGGTGGACTTCGACGAAGACATCCCGATGGTCGACGAGAGCCTGGAGCAGTTCGCCCAGTTGCTCAAAACCCGCACCTCCGAAGAAGGCATGGCCCCGTTGACGGCGGATGCCGTAGCGCGTCTGGCCACCTATAGTGCGCGCCTGGCCGAGCACCAGGGGCGTTTGTCGGCGCGAATCGGTGACTTGTTCCAGCTGGTCAGCGAGGCGGATTTCATTCGCCATCTGGCCGGCGACGAGATGACCGACGCCGGGCACATCGAGCGTGCGCTCAAGGCCAAGGCCACCCGTACCGGGCGCGTCTCGGCGCGGATCCTCGATGACATGCTGGCCGGGATTATCCTGATCGATACCGATGGCGCCGCAGTCGGCAAGTGCAACGGGCTGACGGTACTGGAAGTCGGCGACTCGGCCTTCGGTGTGCCGGCACGTATTTCCGCGACGGTGTATCCGGGCGGCAGTGGCATTGTCGACATCGAGCGTGAGGTCAACCTCGGGCAGCCGATTCACTCAAAAGGCGTGATGATCCTCACGGGGTATCTGGGCAGTCGTTACGCCCAGGAGTTCCCGCTGGCCATTTCCGCGAGCATCGCCCTGGAGCAGTCCTACGGGTATGTCGATGGCGACAGTGCATCGCTGGGCGAGGCCTGTACGCTGATTTCGGCCTTGTCGAAAACACCGCTCAAGCAGTGTTTTGCGATCACCGGCTCGATTAACCAGTTCGGTGAAGTGCAGGCGGTAGGCGGGGTCAACGAGAAGATCGAAGGCTTCTTCCGACTCTGCGAAGCGCGCGGTCTGACTGGTCAACAAGGGGCGATCATTCCACACGCGAACGTTGCAACGTTGATGCTCGACGAGAAGGTGCTGGCCGCGGTGCGTGCGGGGCAGTTCCATGTTTACGCAGTGCGTCAGGCGGACGAGGCCTTGAGCCTGTTGGTCGGTGAGCCTGCCGGTGCTCCGGATGAAAATGGCGAGTTCCCGGAAGGCAGCGTCAATGCGCGGGTGGKTGAGCGACTGCGAGTGATCGCGGAAATGATCAGCGAGGAAGACCTCAAGGAAGCGGAAAAAGAGATGGCGCAAGAGGCGTTGGCAGAAACAAAGCCAGCCTGACGCAAAACAACCTGAGGTTCACACCGAACCACTGTGGGAGCGGGCTTGCTCGCGAATGCGGTTTTTCATTCAACAGGAATGTTGGCTGACC
>NZ_JBFULH010000462.1:0-3226 GCF_056400445.1 Pseudomonas sp. P5_B2
GTATTTGAAGCACCTGCTCCGAAAGACGCACCAGCATCCGCACCTTTACCCTGCTGCAGCAATACCAGAGCAACTACGCCCAATGCACCCAGCAGATGAAAAACGACTACGACTGTTTCCAGCATTTTTTCAGTTTCCCGCGGCGCGACAGATCGCACCGAACTCATCTGCATTCAGGGAAGCCCCACCAATGAGCCCCCCATCGATATCCGGCATGCCGAACAGTTCGACCGCATTGGCCGCCTTCACGCTGCCGCCGTATAGAAGCCGCACACCTTGTGCGACTTCAGAATTCTCTGCCGCCAACTGAGCACGAATGGCTGCGTGCACATCCTGCGCCTGTTGCGGCGAAGCAGTCAGCCCGGTACCAATGGCCCAGACCGGCTCGTAAGCAATTACTGCATTTGCAAAAACACCAACACCCAGCTTTTCTATGATACTGCCCAGCTGACGCCCGACAACCTCAAGAGTTTTCCCGGCTTCGCGCTGCTCAAGGGTTTCACCTATGCACAACACCGGAATCAAGCCACATGCCTGTGCCGCTGCAAACTTGCGAATCAGCACCTCGTCTTGCTCGCCCATTATCTGACGGCGCTCAGAGTGCCCGACAAGTACCAGGGAACAACCTGCATCCACCAACTGACTCGGCGCAATTTCACCAGTCAACGCACCTTGCCCGGATTCCACCGCAGAGTTCTGCGCGCCGACCAAAATCGACTTCCCTTCCAAGCCATCAATCACTTGATTGATATGCAAGCAAGGCGGGAATACCGCTACATCAACACCGCTCGGCAAGGCCAGATGACTAAGGCCATTGATCAGCTCAGCGACGCTGGCGCGGGTACCGTGCATCTTCCAGTTACCAGCTACCATAGGGCGACGCATGCTGTACCTCGTCGGTCAAAGTGGGCGCAGATGTTACCCAACACAATCATGGCTGGCAAGCCGAATTCAGGCAGAAACTTCAGTAACCAGTTTTGCCAGCTCTTCGGCATAACCTCGAACCTGTGTTTCGTCCTCGCCTTCGACCATGACACGCACCAACGGTTCTGTCCCGGACTTGCGCAAGAGCACACGGCCACGACCGGCCATAGCCTTCGTGACGCGATCACTGGCCTCCTTGACTGCCGGGTGCTCGAGCGGACTCGCCCCCCCGCCGAATCGGACATTAATCAGCACCTGCGGGCACTTACGAAGCGCCTGACGAGCCTGAGCCAGACCTTCGGAACGCCTTTTCAGCGCCATCAGAACCTGCAATGCCGCGATGATCGCATCACCCGTAGTGGTGTGGTTAAAGCAGACGATATGCCCCGAGTTCTCACCACCCACCAACCAGTTGCGTTCAAGCAAGTCAGCGATGACATACCGGTCACCTACGTTGGCACGGACAAAAGGAATCGACAAATCCGCCAGTGCCAATTCAAGCCCCAGGTTACTCATCAACGTCCCGACCACACCCCCTTGCAGCTTGTCGCGCTGATGCAAATCGCGGGCGATGATGTAGAGCAGTTCGTCCCCGTCAACAATGGCGCCAGTGTGATCGACCATCAGAACGCGATCACCGTCACCATCGAACGCGATACCCAAATCAGCGTGCTCAGCCAACACGGCAGCCTGCAACTGCCCCATATGGGTTGAACCGCAGTTATCGTTGATGTTCAGCCCGTTCGGCTGAGCGGACAGAACAACGACTTCAGCCCCCAATTCACGGAACACGCTCGGGGCAACCTTGTAGGTCGCACCATGGGCGCAGTCGATCACGATCTTCAGACCCGCAAAACTGGTGCCGGTCGGGACGCTGCTTTTGCAAAATTCAATATAACGGCCAGACGCGTCGTTGATACGCGACACTTTGCCGATCTTGCTCGATTCAACCACGGTCATCGGCGTATCGAGCAATTCCTCAATCATCAACTCGACTTCATCCGGCAGCTTGGTGCCCTTTCCGGAGAAGAACTTGATGCCATTGTCATCATGAGGATTGTGCGATGCACTGATCACAATGCCCGCCTCAGCATGAAAGGTTCGCGTCAGATAAGCGATCGCCGGCGTAGGCATCGGACCCAGCAGCATCACGTCAGCGCCTGCCGATGTCAGGCCGGCCTCGAGTGCCGACTCGAACATGTAACCAGAGATTCGGGTGTCTTTGCCTACCAGGACCTTGCAGGCGCCCATCTTGCGAAACGCCATGCCCGCTGCCCAGCCAAGTTTGAGCATGAAATCAGGAGTGATCGGGTATTCACCGACCCGGCCACGAATACCGTCGGTGCCAAAGTATTTTTTACTCATAAGTGTTCCCATTTTTATTCGGCTGATTCCACTGCGGCGATCATCCGCACTACGTCCACTGTTTCGGCTACATCATGGACGCGCAATATACGCGCCCCATTGGCCGAAGCCAGCGCCGCCAGCGCCAGACCACCATACAGACGCTCGCCAACCGGCCGATYCAAGGCCTGACCAATCATGCTCTTTCGCGAAACCCCGACCAACAGAGGCCGCCCCAAGACATGCAAGGTTTTCATATGTTTAAACAAGCTTAGATTGTGCTGCAAGGTTTTCGCGAAGCCAAAACCCGGATCAAGAATAATCCGCTCCGACGGGATACCCACCGACGCGCACTGAACCATCCGCTCTGCGAGAAATTCGCCCACCTCTTTGGTGACGTCTTGATAGTGCGGATTGTCCTGCATGTCGCCCGGCTCACCGAGCATATGCATCAGACACACGGGCAACCCGGTGGCTGCCGCAGCATCCAGGGCACCGTCTCGACGGAGCGAGCGCACATCATTGATCAAACCAGCCCCCAATCGCGCGGTCTCACGCATGACCGCCGGGGTGGAGGTATCGACAGAAATAATCACATCCAGCTCGCGATGGATGCGCTCAACGATAGGCGCTACTCGCTCCAGCTCCTCTAGCGGAGAAACCGCTCGGGCACCTGGACGGGTTGATTCGCCACCAACATCAATCAGCGTCGCACCCGCAGCCACCATCGACTCAGCGTGGCGCAAAGCCGCATCGAGCTGGCTGTATCGGCCGCCATCAGAAAAGGAATCAGGAGTGACGTTGAGTATGCCCATGACATGCGTCTGGGCCAAATCAAGAACCCGGTTGCCGCAAGGCAACCGGGTCGAGGACTGAGCAGAAGTCATTTCAAACCTTATACGTCAGCAGCCGGACCGCCGATCGGTGTTTCCGGACGCTCATCCTGCACCACTGGAGG
>NZ_JBFULH010000463.1:0-3219 GCF_056400445.1 Pseudomonas sp. P5_B2
CACTTGGCTTGCCTGTTTGCGGATTATTTTTGCTTGTAAGGCACTCGTCAGCATTCAACCCCAACGGATCCACCCACCCCGTAGGATTAGGCACGTACTGGTAGTTATTCAACCCACCCGCAAGCTTGATCGGATCCGGCGTCAGATACCGCCCGGTACCCGGATTGTAGTAGCGGTGCCGGTTGTAATGTAAGCCTGTCTCCGTATCGAAATACTGCCCCTGAAACCGCAGCGGGTTGTCTATTTCGGCGACGTCCAGTGCGGCAAGGTTGCCATAAGCCCGGTACTTGACCGACCACACGATTTCACCGCTGTAATCAGTCAGTTCCTGCGGCGTACCCAGGTGATCGAGCTGGTAGTAAAACGGTGTCGCTTTCAGCGGGCCTTCGCCATCGAGCATCGCCAATGGTCGAAAGCTGCCGGGTTCATAAATGTAAGTGCGGTACCGGTTGTCAGCGCTTTCCGCGATCAGGCGTTCGCCTTGCCAGAGGAATTCGGTGGTGCTGCCGTCGACGGTTTTTTCGATGCGGCGACCGAAGGCGTCGTACTTATAGGACGCGACGCTGCCACCCGGCAGGCTGGCGCCGATCAGGCGGTGCTGACAGTCATAACGGTATTCGGTGACGAGTTTTTGCGCAGTACCGCGACGTTCGCGGATCAGGTTGCCAAAGGCGTCGTAGTCGAAGTGGCGGTCGCCCCGCATCAGCAGGCGGTTGCCTTTGACGTTCGCCAGGTTCGCGGTGGGTTGGTCGCCTTGGCCCAGCAAGTTGCCGGCAGGGTCGTGGGCGAAGCTTTCCGGGGTGCTGCCACGGACGTTGATCAGGCGATCGAGCGGGTCATAGTGGTAGCTGCGATTGCCTTTGCGGCTGTCGGCGATGCCGGCGAGGTTGCCATTGGCGGCGTAAGCGTAGCGACGGTGGAACAGGTTTCGATCTTTTTGGCTGACGCTGTGTGCTTGCAGGCGGCCTTGTTCGTCGTATTGGTATTGGCTGAGCAGCAGGCCTTGCTGGCGCTGGTGYTCCTGACCGGCGCTGTACTGGTGCGTTGTCAGGCGTGAGCCGTTGAGGTCGATGCTGCTCAGTTGGCCGCCGCGTTGGTGGTGGTAATCGAGCTTGCTGCCGTCCGGGAGGCGGCAGTGTTTCAGTTGACCTACGGTGTCGTACGCGTAACGCAGGGTGCCCCAGCCTTGGTGTTCGGTGATCAGCCGGTCTTGCAGGTCATATTCGTAGGCGAGCGGCCAGTTACCGTCATCGACGTTGACCAGGCGGCCGAGGGCGTCGTAGCTGTAGTGGGTTTCCTCGCCATCGGCCAGAGTCTTGACCAGCAAGCGGCCAGCGGCATCGCGTTGGTAGGCGGTGACCAGCTCGCTGCCGTCGTCGCCGAACTCGGTTTTCTTCAGCAACTGGCCGTTGAGGTCGTACTCATAGGCGGTGCGGCGGCCATCGAAACCGGTTTCCTGCTGGATCAGCCCGTTGGCGTAGTAATCAAGGTGATAGTGCTCGCCACGTTCGTTTTCGATCTCGGTCAGCAGCAGGCGCGAGTTGTCGTAGCGATAACGCAGTTGGCTGCCGTCCGGGTTGATGCGGCGGCTGACCAGGTGCAGGCCATCGGCGTATTCGTAACGCGTCACGCGGCCTAGCTCATCGCGCTCTGCGGTGACGCGGCCATACGGGTTGTAAGTGAACGCACGGATGGCGCCGCCGGGCAGGGTGACTTGCGTCAGACGGTCGACTGCATCCCATTGGTAGTGGGTGATGGCGCCGGTTTCTTCCTGACGAGTAATCTGTCGACCCAGCGCGTCGTAGCGATATTTGCGTTGGCCGCCGTCGGGCAGGCGTTCTTCCAGCAATTGACCGAGGTTGTTCCAGCCCAGTTGGTGGCGGCTGCCATCGGGGTGACGAATCTCCAGCAGGCGACCTTGTCGGTCGTAGCTGTAGTGGGTTTCGTTGCCATGAGGATCAGTTTGTTGGGTGATATCGCCCTGTCGATTGCGCTCGTACTTCCAGCGCGCTCTGCCGCGTTGCACATCGATGAGTTGGCCATCGTAGTAGTTGTAGCGAGTCGGTTCATCTTCTGGAGGTACAACCGCAATCAAACGCCCGGCATCGGTGTATTGGTATTCGGTGACGGCCCCCAGCGCATCTTTTTCAGCGATAAGGCGACCTTCGTCGTCATACGCTCTTTGCGTTTGTGCTCCGTCGGGGGCGGTCTCGCTGATCAGTCGTGCATTTTCGTCATGCACGTAAACCTGCTCGCTGCCATCGGCGTTGAGCACGGTCACCGTGCCGTTGGCGTCCCACACATAACGCGTTTCAAGCTGCGAATAACTCGCCCAGTGGCGGATGCAGCGCGCCAGTTTTCCTTCGCGTTCCCACTCCCAGTAGAAGCTGGCGCCACCCGCCAGTTGACGCTCGAGAATGACGTGCTGATCGTTATAGCGATAATGCTCGCGCTCACCGGCAGCATTGGTGGCACTGACGAGTTGATTGCGCTCGTTGTAGTGATAGGTGACCAGGGTTTGAACGGTTTGCCATGGATCCTGGCGCGCACCGCGATCATCGTACTCGGCACGTTGCTGCTGATAGTCGACCGCCGAGATGTGGCGGTCGTCATAGCGCAGCAGCAAAGCACGACCAGCGCCGTTGTCGATGCGCTGAATGCGGCCGACCCTGTCATAGCTGATATGCAACTGGTTTTCGTAGGCATCACTGATGGTGTTCAGACGCCCGGCACGGAAATGGTAAAACCGCGTCTTGGGGCCAGCCTGAGTCAGGATCAGTTCACCTTGTGCATCACCAAGATAAATGGCCGCTTCGGCCAGGCTGTTGGTGATCGCCGGACGTTGTTCGGTTGGCATCGGGAAGCGGGTCTGACGGTTTTCATTGTCAGTCCACAGCACGCCTTCATCGTCGAGGTTCAGGCGATGGGACAGTGAATGGCTCCAGCCATAACCGAGACGACTGTCGATTTCGACCGCGCTGCTGCGGTAAAGACGCGTCCATTCCAGCGGCAAGAGGCYGCCGAGTTCGCCATCGGTGAGCGTAAGCAGTTCCTCGCCGGTCACCATCGACACGGGATCGCCATTAGTGCAGGTTTTGTTAACGCACTGCGCAGGCTGGTCTGCGGGGGTTTTCGACTGGTCAGGCGCGTTGTCGACAGGCTCTTTTTGTTCGATGCGTGTGGTGTTGTCTTTTTTTCCGCGCGCATGAATCTGCGCGT
>NZ_JBFULH010000464.1:0-3218 GCF_056400445.1 Pseudomonas sp. P5_B2
ATGATAAGTAGGGCAATGCCCGCACTGAATAATCTGTAGCTTAGCCTTTTGCCAGCGACGGGCGAAAGCTTTGCAGGCCCACCGGCATAAGTTCGCAACATTTGTTATGCAGAGTGCTTCGAGAGTGAAATTGCCGGCCTTCTGAAGCCTCAAGTCAGGTAGAATGCGCGCCCGGTTTTTGGAGAAGCTCATGACCCTGCTCAAATTCAGCGATGTGTCCCTTGCTTTCGGCGCTATGCCGTTGTTGGACAAGGTGTCCTGGCAGATCGCCCGTGGTGAGCGGGTGTGCATCATCGGCCGCAATGGCACTGGCAAGTCCAGCATGATGAAGCTCGTCAAGGGCGACCAGAAGCCCGATGACGGCTCCGTTTGGCGCGCACCCGGCCTCAAGATTGGCGAATTGCCGCAAGAATTGCCGGTAGCCGACGAGCGGACCGTGTTCGATGTGGTTGCCGAAGGCCTGGACGGTGTGGGCGAGTTGCTCGCGCAGTATCACCACCTGAGCCAGAACATCGTCACCGACGCCGATCTGGACAAACTGATGCACGTCCAGCACGACCTTGAAGCCCGCGATGGCTGGCGTTTGCAGCAGCTGGTCGACAGCACCTTGAGCCGTCTGCAGTTGCCGGCTGACAAGACCCTCGCCGAATTGTCCGGCGGCTGGCGTCGTCGCGTCCTGTTGGCTCAGGCGCTGGTATCCGAACCGGACCTGCTGCTGCTCGACGAACCGACCAACCACCTGGACATCGGTGCAATCGCCTGGCTCGAAGAAGCACTGAAGGATTTCCAGGGCGCCGTGCTGTTCATCACGCACGACCGTTCATTCCTGCAGAACCTCGCAACCCGCATCCTCGAGCTGGACCGCGGTGGTCTGATCGACTGGAACGGCGACTACGCCAGTTTCCTCGTGCACAAAGAAGCCTCGTTGGCCGCTGAAGAAACCGCCAACGCGCTGTTCGACAAGAAGCTGGCCCAGGAAGAAGTCTGGATCCGCCAGGGCATCAAGGCCCGTCGCACCCGTAACGAAGGCCGCGTCCGCGCCCTCAAAGCCCTGCGTGTCGAGCGTAGCGAGCGTCGTGAACGTACCGGCAAGGCCAACATCCAGCTGGACACCGCTGACAAGTCCGGCAAGCAGGTGATGGTCCTCGAGAACGTGAGCTTCGCTCATCCAGGTGGCCCGTTCCTGATCAAGGATTTCTCGATGGTCCTGACGCGCGGCGACCGTATCGGTCTGCTCGGCGCCAACGGTACCGGCAAAACCACGCTGCTGAAGCTGATGCTCAGTGGCTTGCAGCCAACCAGCGGCACAGTGGAAGAGGGGACACGCATCGACGTGGCCTACTTCGACCAGTTGCGCCACCAGCTGGACCTGGAAAAAACCGTGATCGACAACGTCGCCGAAGGTCGCGACTTTATCGATATCGATGGTCAGAGCCGTCACGTGCTGAGCTACCTCGGCGACTTCCTGTTCAGCCCTCAACGTGCCCGCACGCCGGTCAAGGCGCTGTCCGGTGGTGAGCGTGCCCGTCTGTTGCTGGCCAAACTGTTCAGCAAACCAGCGAACCTGCTGGTCCTCGACGAACCGACCAACGACCTCGACGTCGAAACCCTCGAGCTGCTGGAAGAGGTCCTGCTGACGTTCAACGGCACCGTGCTGATGGTCAGTCACGACCGGGCATTCCTCGACAACGTGGTCACCAGCACCTTGGTCTTCGAAGGTGAAGGCAAGGTTCGCGAATACGTCGGTGGTTATCAGGACTGGCTACGTCAGGGCGGCTCGCCGCGCCTGCTGGGCGTGACCGAGAGCAAGTCCGGCAAAGCCGACCTGACCTCCGCAGTCGTGACCGCAGAAGCTGCGCCAGTGGCGGCGGCAGTCGAAGCGCCAGTGGCAAAGAAAAAGCTCAGCTACAAGTTGCAGCGTGAGCTGGAAATGTTGCCGGCTCAGATCGAAGCCATGGAGCAGCAGATTGCTGCGGTTGAAGCGCAAATGGCTGATGCCGGTTTCTATCAGCGTCCTGCTGCCGAGACGGCTGCCGTGATTGCTCAATTAGAGCAGTTGCAGGCTGAACACGACGTGATGGTCGAGCGCTGGGCCGAACTGGATGCCTGATTGATCCAGTAACAAAAAAGCCCGGCGTTCAGTGATGAACGCCGGGCTTTTCGTATGGAATACGATCTACTGGTCGCTATAGATCTCCTGTAGGAGCCGAGCTTGCTCGCGATGAGGCCCTGTCAGTCAATATCTATGGGACTGACAGGTCTTATCGCGAGCAAGCTCGGTTCCTACAGGTTCTATGTTTCAGCGTTTGATCAGGTGCACCGCGAGCACATCGCAAGGGGCCCCGTGCAGTACGTCATTGGCGGTGGAGCCCAGCAGCAATGCCAGGCCGTGTCGACCATGGCTGCCCACCACGATCAGGTCGCAGGTCTGTTCCTTGGCCAAGTGATGAATCTCCTGGCGCGGCTGCCCGTAGGTCAGGTGGCTGTATTCCTTGGAGAGTTCCGGATATTTCACGATCAACCGGTCAAGGCGCTCCTTGGCCTGATCGAACTGCTGTTGTTGCAGTTGTGACAGGTCCATGGGGACGTCGCCGCCAAAGGCCATGGCCATTGGCTCGACAATGTGCACCAGGGACAACTTCGCCCCGYTGCTCACCGACAGCTCGCGAGCGCGGTGGATTACAGGGTCGCACTCTTCGGTTAGATCTACAGCGACCAGAATATGGTTGTAGGGCATGAGGTGCTCCTCCTGAGGGTTGCAATATTGGTAAGTATGGCTGGTTTCAAGCGCAATGGTTTCAAAGTGACCCAAAGCGCCCATCAAGAATCGGGAGTACAGATATGACGGTCTGGATAGTGGTGTCAATCCTGCTGGTGGTGCTGAGTCCGCTGGCATGGTTGCGGCCGTCTCGTGGCCAGAGCGGACGAATGGCCCTGCGCATGGAGGCGCGACGTATCGGCCTGGCCATGCAATTGGCGCCTCAAGAGTGGCCCCACTGGCTGAGTCAGGAGCCGCCGAGCCCTTGTGCGCAGTACCATCGACCGCGCCGTGGCAATCAGCCAGCGTGCTGGAGTTACTGGCAAAAGTCACCGGGTGTATGGGTGAATCAGTGGCAGGAGGTTTGCGAGGATCGGGCGCTGCTCAATCATTTCGAAAAGTTGCCAGCCAACGTTTACAAAGTCGAGGCGGACAAGCAGATGATCACCCTGTATTGGGG
>NZ_JBFULH010000465.1:0-3212 GCF_056400445.1 Pseudomonas sp. P5_B2
GCTCACAGCGATCAATGGCAGTTGTTGATCGAGCAAGAGGGATTCAAAGACATCGTGAGTGTGAAGTGGGTGCCCGACCCCCCATCAATCGACTCCGTCCCCCTCTGCAGCGCGTTRTATAAAGCGCTGGCCGCGCACTATCCGGGCATTGTGCAACTGCACCGCGAGGGGTTGCTGGAGTTTCGCGTGTTGTCCTGCGCTGTCACCGATTTGAAACTTCACCCGCGTTCCGGCAAACAGTTGCGGGTGCTGGACTTACGTGTGTATGACACCCCTTCGACGGAGCGTGCGTGATGTCTGACATTGTTTATCGCCGCTACCAGCCTGGCGACGCACCCGCCGTGAGCCAGTTGTTTCGCCGGATTTACGGGGATCATTACCCTCGACCGGACGTTTATCTGCCGCACATGATCAGCCAGAACAATGCCGACGGTCACTGGATCTCCATGCTGGCGGTAGACGACGGACGCGTTGTGGGGCACGCCGCGTTATGTCGTGACAGGCTGTCGGACACCACGGAACTGGCCCTCAGCGTGGTCCATCCCGCGGCACAAGGGCAACGTATCTCGACGCACCTGGGGCGAGCATTGCTGGTGCAATCGAATGCGCAGGGGATCAAGAACATCTTGATCAAACAAGTCACGCACCATCCTTACACGCAACGTATGGCTCACAGCCTAGGCTTTCACAGCACAGGACTACTGCCTGACTACGCGCCGTCTCCTCTCACCGAGCCGCTGCCGGAAACGGTCATAATCGGTTGTTATGCGGCCCAAGGACACGTTCGCCCCCTTCCGGACTTGCGTTGGCCAGAGAGTTGCCGCCCGTTGATGCAACGCTTGAGCGCTGTGTTCGGGTCTTGCCAGGTCACGGCATCGCCTCCTTCGATGCCATTACAAATCAGGCAACAGCATCAGCGCTACGCCATCGCCATTCACTGCTTGAACGACCGATTGCTGGACCAGCTCTCGGGTTTGCCCATCCATTGGCTTATCTCAGTCAAGCTCGCTTTGTCACGGCACTTTTCCGATGACCTGCAGCGTTTGACGATGCGCAGTTTCACCTTCACCGGTTTGATGCCAGCGCCTGGCAAGCATGGATGGTTCGCCCTGTTTCATCGTGGGGCGCAGCCGCGCAACCTCAACCTGCACTGCCCTGACATGCAACAGTTACACGATAACTTGCAGCGTAATGTCAGGCCGCTGGACAGCACGTGTTCAGCCGCTTGAATCCTTTCTATAAACGTTAAGACCCGGCTGCGCGCAAAGCTCCACCAGCCAGTCGACAAACACCCTGACCCGCCGGGACAACTGGCGGTGAGGTGGATAAAGCGCCGTCAGCGGCATCACCGGTGGCGGCACCTTGGCGAGCACTTCACACAACCGGCCTTCGTCGAGCTGACGGGCAACGTGGTAGTACGGGGTCTGAATCAGTCCATACCCCGCCTCACAGGCCGCCAGGTAGCCGTCGGCGCTGTTGACCGCGACCTGTTTGGGCAAATCCATGAGCTGGATCTCATTGTTGACCTCGAATTCGAGCCCGTAACGCTTGCCAGTACTGCCGGAGAAATATTCAACCATCCAGTGCCCTTCAAGGTCGGCCAGACATTCGGGCGTTCCGTTGCGTCGCAAATAATCAGGGCTGGCGCACGTGACCTGATCCAGCAGGACCAATGGCCGCGCCACCAATGAATCATCCAGAGCCAAGCCACCTCGCAGCACACAATCGACCCCTTCGCGAATCAGATCGACGGGTCGGTCATTCAAGCCGATTTCCAGATCGATCAATGGATAACGGCGAGTGAAGTCCGGCAGCGCCGGAATCACGATCAAGCGCCCGATCCCTGCCGGCATGTCCACGCGCAAAAGGCCTTTGGGGTTTTGCCGCGCGGCGGAAAACACCGCTTCGGTTTCCTCAAGATCCGCCAGTAACCGCACACAACGAGGGTAATAGGCAGCGCCGTCGAGGGTGAGGTTGACCTGTCGCGTGGTGCGTTGCAGCAGTTGCACCCCGAGGTGCGCTTCAAGCTGCTTGATCAGCGTGGTGACCGAAGCTCGGGGCAATTGCAGGCTGTCTGCCGCTTTGGCAAACCCGCCGAGTTCGACGATTCGGGTAAACACGCGCATGGCGTTGAAACGGTCCATTGCGAAGACGTCTCTTTCGATTATTTAGAAATGACGAACAGTGATAGCAGTTCTAGCCGGTTTATCTTGTTTTTACCAAGAGCAACACTGTGCGCTCACACCACAGGGAGTTGATTTCATGCAAACACGTCAATTGGGTAAAAACGGCCCGCAAGTGTCCGCTATCGGCCTGGGCTGTATGGGCATGAGCGATTTCTATACCACGGGCGTAGACACCCGCGAAGCCATCGCCACCCTGCATCGCGCGCTCGAACTCGGGATCAACCTGCTCGACACTGCGGACATGTACGGCCCTCACACCAACGAATCATTGATCGGTGAGGCCATTATCGGTAAACGCGACCAGGTGTTTCTGGCGAGCAAGTTCGGCATTGTCCGCGACCCGACCAACCCTGGCACCCGAGGTGTCAATGGGCGGCCGGAGTACATTCGCGCGGCCATCGACGGCACGCTCAAACGCCTCAACGTTGAAACCCTGGACCTGTATTACCAGCACCGCATCGATCCACAAGTGGCCATCGAAGAAACCGTCGGCGCCATGGCCGAGTTGGTCAAGGCCGGCAAGGTGCGCTATCTGGGCTTGAGCGAGGCATCGGCCGCCACACTGGAGCGGGCGCATAAGGTGCACCCCATCAGTGCGCTGCAAAGTGAGTATTCGTTGTGGAGCCGCGATCATGAGGAGAACGGCTGCCTCGCCACGTGCCAGCGACTGGGCGTGGCGTTCGTGCCTTATAGCCCCCTTGGGCGGGGCTTTCTGACGGGCGCACTGAAAAGCCCGGATGACTTTGCGGCAGATGATTACCGTCGTTTCAGCCCGCGTTTCCAAGGGGAAAACTTTGCCAGGAATCTGCTGTTGGTGCAGCAGGTACAAGCATTGGCGGCGGACAAGGGGGTGACAGCAGGCCAACTGGCGTTGGCCTGGGTGCTGGCGCAAGGTGACTTCCTGATCCCGATTCCAGGGACCAAACAGCGCAAATACCTTGAAGAAAATGTCGCCGCGCTGGAGGTAAAACTCAGCGATGACGAGTTGCAAGTGCTGGAAGCCATATTCCCGGCGAATGCCACCGC
>NZ_JBFULH010000466.1:0-3205 GCF_056400445.1 Pseudomonas sp. P5_B2
TGCTTAGGCTTTGCGACTGCTACGCAGCCGACGGGGGGGCAAGCCCCCTCGCCACAAAGGCTCGCTCCCACAGGGTATGGGGGTTATTCGTACTGGCTGAGCAACCGCTCCATCCGAGCATCCAGCCGGCGCTTGATCTCGGTTTCAATATGCGGCGCGAAATCGTCGATCACGTCTTGCATGATCAACAGCGCGGCGGCTCGCAGTTCGCTGTCCAGATGCAGCAAGGCTTCGGCGCTTTTGCTGGTGGCCGCTGCCGGTTGGGCGGCAGGGGCGGGCGGCGGTGTCTGTTCAACCGGCTGCGGCGCATTGCCGGCAAGCTCGAACAACACGGGAATCTGTTCCTGATCATCCTCGATGACCGTGTCGGTCAGCAGCGGTGGTTGCAGGTTGTCATCGCCGAGCAGTTGGCGGATCGACTCGAGGTCGTCCAGTAAGTGCGCGGACTGTTGTTGCGGTTTTGGAGTGTCCATCGGAATGCTCAGAGTCGCTGTAAACGGTGGTCTTGCAGAGGATAGCCCTGTTCGCGGTAGAAACGGAAACTCTCCCGCGCAGCTGCACGAATCGTCGGATCTTCCACCACCACTTCCGCCACGCGGGCGAATTTGTTGGCGAATGCCGGCACTTTCAGGTCCAGATTGACCAGCAAATCCTGGTGCAGACCGCAGTCATTACCAAGGCCCAGGACGATCAGGCCGTCCGGCTCGCTTTCGGCAGGGCCATGAGGCACGAAGCTTTCGCCCTTGAAGGCCCACAAACGGGCGTCCAGATCCTCACGCTGAGCGGCATCGCTGCAATGCAGGTAAATGCGGTGACCCATGCGCCAGGCTTTTTCGGTGAGCTTGCAGGCGAAATCCAGCCGTGCCGACGGATCGGCGCTGGGCAGGATATAGAAGTCGACTTTGGTCATTGCGGTTCCTGAGCCAAGGGCGGCGTCACTCGAAAGTGACGCCGCCCTTGGTCATTAGTTTCAGGCTTTGGCGCGGTCCAACAGGTATTGGGTCAGCAGCGGAACAGGACGGCCAGTGGCGCCCTTGTCCTTGCCGCCGCTGGTCCATGCGGTGCCGGCGATGTCCAGGTGCGCCCAGTTCAGGTTCTTGGTGAAGCGCGACAGGAAGCAGGCAGCAGTGATGGTGCCGGCTTTCGGACCGCCAATGTTGGCGATGTCGGCGAACGGGCTGTCCAGTTGCTCCTGGTATTCGTCGAACAGCGGCAATTGCCAGGCACGGTCATCAGCCGTTTGGCCGGCGCTCAGCAGTTGGCCGATCAGTTCATCGTTGTTGCCCAGCAGGCCCGAAGTGTGGGAGCCCAAAGCCACGACGCAAGCGCCGGTCAGGGTGGCAATATCGATCACGGCTTGCGGCTTGAAACGCTCGGAGTAGGTCAGGGCATCGCACAGCACCAGGCGGCCTTCGGCGTCGGTGTTGAGGATCTCCACGGTCTGGCCGCTCATGGTGGTGACAATGTCGCCGGGGCGCGAGGCGTTGCCGCTTGGCATGTTTTCGGCGCAGGCCAGGATGCACACCAGGTTGATCGGCAGGTTCAGTTCAAGCACGGCGCGCAGGGTGCCAAACACGCTGGCAGCGCCGCCCATGTCGTACTTCATTTCATCCATGCCGGCGCCCGGCTTCAGGCTTATGCCGCCGGTGTCGAAGGTGATGCCTTTGCCGACCAGTGCGTAGGGCTTCTCGGATTTCTTGCCACCGTTGTATTGCATGACGATCAGGCGTGGCGGCTGTGCACTGCCCTGGCCTACGGCGTAGAACGAGCCCATGCCCAGGTCCTTGATCTTCTTCTCATCAAAGACTTCGACTTTCAGGCTTTTGAATTCTTTACCGAGGTTCTTGGCTTGCTCGCCGAGGAACGTCGGGTGGCAGATGTTCGGCGGCAGGTTGCCCAGGTTGCGGGTGAAGGCCATGCCGTTGGCGATAGCGGTGGCATGACTCACTGCCCGCTGGACTTCAGCCTGTGCTGCCTTGATGGTCAGCAGGGTGACTTTCTTCAGGGCGCGAGGTTCGGCTTTCTGGCTCTTGAACTGGTCGAAGGTGTATTCGCCGTCCACCAGGGTTTCTGCCAGCAAGCGGGTTTTGCCGTAGCTGTCGCGGCCTTTGACCACGACTTCATCCAGCGCCAGTACCGCATCGCTGCCGGCCAGGCCTTTGAGGGTGTTGAGTACGCCGGCAATGATTTTGCGGAACGGGCGGTCGCCGAGTTCTTCGTCCTTGCCCACGCCTACCAGCAGAACACGTTCAGCCTTGAGATTCGGCAAGCTATGCAGTAACAGGCTCTGGCCGACCTTGCCGGCGAGGTCGCCGCGCTTGAGCACTGCACTGATGGCGCCGCCGCTAAGTTCGTCCAGTTGTTTGGCCACGGCGCCGAGCTTGCGGCCTTCGCCGACGGCGACGACCAGAGTGGCAGTCTTCAACGTTTCTGGGCTAACGCTTTTTACAACCAGTTCCATGTCCGGGTCCCTGAATAATGGTCAACGTGCGTGGGCAAAACGGCGACGCACAGACGCTTGCTTATATAGATAGAAAGACGCAGGTCACGGCCCGCGACAAAGGCCGCAGTTTGAACCTCGCTCCGTGCGCC
This sequence comes from Pseudomonas sp. P5_B2, assembly GCF_056400445.1. NCBI lineage: Bacteria > Pseudomonadati > Pseudomonadota > Gammaproteobacteria > Pseudomonadales > Pseudomonadaceae > Pseudomonas > Pseudomonas sp. P5_B2. Next base: position 2,593 of record NZ_JBFULH010000466.1, read on the forward strand.
TGACAACCCTCGGTTGTACGATCTTCAGCGCATCGGCCGCCAGCTTGAGCATGCGCAGTGACAGGCGCACCCAATCACAGGATAATGCGCCATCTTTTTCGGCAGCTCTTCCCTGTGGGCTGTCTGATACGTTTGCTTGTTTGGCCGCCTTAGCCTGACAACCCTGGAGTGTCTGGTTTGATTGTCTTCCGTTATCTGTCCCGCGAAGTCCTGTTGACCTTGAGCGCTGTCAGCGCCGTGTTGCTGGTCATCATCATGAGCGGTCGCTTCATCAAATACCTTGCCCAGGCGGCCGCGGGCCTGCTGGATCCGGGCTCGCTGTTCCTGATCATGGGCTTTCGTCTGCCAGGCTTCCTGCAACTGATCCTGCCACTGGGCCTGTTTCTCGGGATCCTGCTGGCGTACGGTCGTTTGTACCTGGAAAGCGAAATGACGGTGCTGTCGGCCACCGGTATGAGCCAGCAGCGTCTGTTTGTCATAACCCTGTTTCCGGCCACGCTGGTCGCGCTGGTAGTGGCCTGGTTGAGCCTGAGCCTAGCGCCACAAGGTGCCAATCAGTTCCAGTTGCTGCTGAACAAGCAAGATGCACTTACCGAGTTCGATACCCTGGAAC
>NZ_JBFULH010000467.1:0-3187 GCF_056400445.1 Pseudomonas sp. P5_B2
GGTCCTTATGGCGGTGCGGCCAACCCTTACGTGGTGCGTCGCGAAGATGCGCATTGGGTCGATGGCAAACTCACTGCCAACGGCATGCAGCCGCTGAGCTTTGAGCAACTGGCCAAGCACGCCCACGAGCGTGGCCTGGTCACCGGCGCGACCGTGCACGGCTTCAATCGCTGGAGCTGGGCCGATGCCGAGTTCAGCATCGACGGCGTGCGCGAACGTCTGCCGCTCGATGGCCTGGCGGTCAAGTACGGCGACGGCGCTCCAAGCGTGAAAAAAGCGCAGATGAACAGCGCCGGTTTCCATCTGTTGGATCGCCAGAACGTGCATTACCCCGACACTCAGCTGAACAACGCGGCAGTGACTTACTACAGCCCGGTTGCGACGCTGGTGGAACTGAAAGTCAACAAAGGCTCGGCCGAAGTGCAAGTGCTCAACCACCATTCGTGGGTYGAGTGCGGTCGAGTGCTGGTGGAAGAGCTGGTCAAGGGCCAGATCGAAGGCGGGATCGCCATGGGCATTGGTCATGCGTTGATRGAAGAGATGCCGCTGTACGAAGGCGGGCCGGGGGAGGGTGACTGGAACTTCAACCGTTACCGCTTGCCGATGGCGCGCCATGTGGCGGTCTGGAAGCAGACGTCTGAAATCCTGCCGCCGCTGTCGCCGAGCGATCCATCGAAGGGCATTGCCGAAGTGGTGATGATCCCGGTGGTCGGTGCCATCGGTAACGCTGTGGCACACGCCATCGGCAAACGGGTCCGCGACCTGCCTATCACTTCTGCACGCATCAAGGAGGCCCTCAATGGCTAACCGTCCGCTCCAACTGACCCTCAACGGTCAAACCGTCGGCCCGGTGGACATCCCTGATGACCTGCCGATGATCGATTACTTGCACGAATACAAAAACCTCACTGGTTCCCGTTTGGGCTGCGGCCAGGGTATCTGCTACGCCTGCGTCGTGATCGTCGACAACCCCGACGGCACCAGTGAAGAAGTGCGCACTTGCATCACTGGCGCGCATTATTTCGAAGGCAAGAAAGTGCGGACAATCGAAGGTCACGCGACTCGCGATGAACAGGGCAAGGTCACTGAACTGAACCCGATCCAACAGCGTTTCGTCGACGAATTCGCCTTCCAGTGCAGCTACTGCGCGCCGGGTTTCGTGAATGCCGCGACGGTGCTGGTGGAAAAGCTGAAGCGTCAGCCCATCGTCAAAAGCCAGCTGGAAAAAGTCATCGAGGACAGCCTCGGCCATCACATCTGCCGTTGCACCGGGTATGTGCGCTACTACAGCGCCACCCGCAACGTGCTGACTGATCTCGGCCTGGTCAAGGAGGGTTAAGCATGAAGCAATTACTTTCCCGCCTGGCATTGGCGGTTGGTCTGAGTGCGCCGGTGTTGCTGGCTCATGCTGACGATCAGGTCAAGCGCGGCGAATACCTCGCCCGTGCCGCTGACTGCATGGCTTGCCACACCGCGCCGGGTGGCGCGCCGTACGCGGGCGGTCTGCCGATTGTCTCGCCGTTCGGCACGATCTACGGCACCAACATCACCCCGAGCAAAGAGCACGGCATCGGCCTCTACAGCGATGAGGAATTCTTTGCTGCACTCACCGAAGGCAAGCGCCGTGATGGTGCCAACCTGTACCCGGCGATGCCGTACACCTCGTATCACCTGATACCGCGCGGCGACTCCGACGCGATTCACGCGTACCTGAAAACGTTCGAGCCCATTGAGCGTGCAGCACCGGTCACCAGCCTGAGCTTCCCGTTCAATGTGCGTCTGGGCCTGATGGGCTGGAACATGCTTTATGGCAAGGACGTGAAGCTTTCGCCCACCGAAGGTAAAAGCGAAGCCTTCAAGCGTGGCCAGTACATGGTCGACGTGCTTGGTCACTGCGGCGAATGCCACACTCCGCGCGGTTTGCCGGGTGCAATGCAGCAGGACAAGCGCATGACCGGCGGCGTGCTCAATGGCTATCTGGCACCTAGCCTGTTGGCCAATGACCTGGCGGCTCGCGGCTGGAACCATCAAGACCTGAGTTCGTTCCTCAAACACGGCATGAGCGCTCAGGGCACGATGTTCAACGAGATGTTCCCGGTGTTCCACAACAGCACCCAGGGCCTGAATGACCCGGATCTGGCGGCGATGGCGACCTACCTGTTGGGCGATCAACCGCCGGCGGCGAAAGTGCTGACTGACGTACCGTTCGACAAGCTCACTGCAAGTGCCCAGCGTGGCCGTCAGGAATACCTCAACGTCTGCGCCGGTTGTCATGAAGTAGGTGGTGACGGCAAACCGCACATTGCTGTGGCCATGCGCGGCAACACCACGCTGCGCCTGGAAGATCCGCGAAATCTGGTTCGGGTGATTGATGACGGTATCGGTGAGCAGAAGTTTTCCGGATTCGAACATATGCAGCCGATGCCGGGGTTCGCTGAGAAGCTCAGTCACGAGCAGCTCACTGATCTGCTGAACTACCTGCGTCAGAGCTGGGGTGGTCAGCCGGGTGATCTAGCGGTCAACGCTGTGCAGACGTTGCGGGCCGATGCGCCGCCGCTTGAGCACAAGGCGCACTGACATGCAGCATCTCGATCTGCAAGTGGTGCGCCGGGCGCTGGAGTGGTCGACGGCCGGCCAGCGCCTCTGGCTCTGCACGGTGCTCGCCACCTACGGCTCGGCGCCTCGTGCGCCGGGTTCACTGCTGGCGGTGAACGCCGACGGGCAATGGATCGGATCGCTGTCGGGTGGCTGTGTCGAGGAAGACTTTCTCGAACGGGTCGCCGAGGGGGCGTTTCTTGAAGCGGTCAGCGTAGTTCGTTATGGCGAGGGTGATGATCCGCGCTCCCGGGTGAGCTTGCCCTGTGGCGGTGTGCTCGATGTGCTGGTGGAGAAGCTTGAGCCGGTTTGCGAGGTTCAGGCGCATCTGCGGGAATTGGAGTCGGCGCTGTTAGGGCAGCGTCGCCTGATCCGCGAGGTGGATCTGTCCAGCGGCGCGCGCAGCCTGTTCGATGATCGCGAACAGGGTGTGCGAATCGAGCGTGAGATCGATCGGGTGCGCGTGCGGATCGGTGCGGCGCAGCGCTTGTTGTTGGCCGGGTATTCCTCAGTCGCTCAGGCGTGTGCAGAGTTTGCCGTCGGGCTGGGTTTCGAAGTGATTCTGTGCGACCCGCGTGACGAGGTGCTGGAA
>NZ_JBFULH010000468.1:0-3185 GCF_056400445.1 Pseudomonas sp. P5_B2
TTCCCACCTGTTTCGGGGCGCGTCCTACGGCACCATCATGCGTAACGATGCGTTCCGCTTCATTCGTCTGGGAACATTTATCGAAAGGGCTGACAACACGCTGCGCCTGCTCGACGCTCGCTATGAGATGGCCGGCGATCAAGCTGAAGCCGTCAGTGACAGTACGGCGCACGCCTATTATCAGTGGAGCGCGTTGCTTCGTGCGCTGTCGTCGTTCGAGGCATACACCGAGATCTACCGCGACGCCCCCGGTGCCCGGCATGTGGCAGAGTTGCTGTTGTTGCGAGCCGATGTGCCGCGCTCCTTGCGCGCCTGCACCGAAGAAATCGACCAGATCCTCGCCAGCCTGCCGGGGGCCAACGGCCGTCCGGCACAACGCCTGGCCGCTGAGATAGACGCGCGCTTGCGCTACACYGGCATCAACGAAATTCTCGACGAAGGCCTGCACGCCTGGCTGACCGAGTTCATCCCGCTGGTGCGCCAGTTGGGCAACGCCATTCACAGTTCTTACCTGGAGGCTGCATGAGACTCTCCATTAGCCACGAAACCACCTATCACTACGAAGATCAGGTGCGGGCGAGCATCCAGTACCTGCGACTGACACCCCACGACAGCGAGCGTCAACACGTACTCAGCTGGCAACTCGATCTGCCGCGCCCGGTACGCGCGCAACTCGATCCGTTCGGCAACATATTGCACGTGCTGACAATGGACGAGCCGCACGAGGCAATCATCATCGGCGCCCGTGGCCAGGTCGACATCGACGAACTGCGCGAGGCCGAGCATGAAAGCCAGTCGCCGCTGCCGTTCCTGCGTTTCACACGCCTGACCGAGCCGGACGAAGCCTTGCGAGCGTTCGCGCAAAAGGAATGCAAAACACGTCGGGATCGCACCGCGCTGATCGACTTGATGCATGGCCTTAACCAGCACATGACCTACACGCCGGGCTCAACCGAAGTCGACACCAGCGCGGCTCAGGCCTTCGCCGGGCGTTCAGGCGTCTGTCAGGACCATACTCATGCGTTTCTCGCCTGCGCGCGCAGCCTGGGTATTCCGTCGCGTTATGTATCGGGGTATTTGTACAGCGAGAATAGCGAACACTTGGCTAGTCACGCTTGGGCGGAAGCCTGGCTCGACGACGCCTGGTACAGTTTTGACGTGACCAATGAACTGGCTCGTCCGGAGCGCCACTTGAAACTGGCGGTGGGTCTGGATTACCTGGATGCCTGCCCGGTACGCGGAATGCGTCGTGGCGGCGGGTGCGAGCAAATGCATGCGAAGGTGTTTGTGTCGCCAACGCCGATGCCGGTTGTCTCCGTCCAACAGCAATAATCAGGAACCTCACAAATCCCTTGTAGGAGTGAGCCATTTGGCGAGGGGGCTCACTCCTACAGGGGGAATGGTGTCAGGGCTTAATCTTGCGTCCGGCCATATGCTTCAAATACCCCACCAGCATGTCCAGATCCCCCTCCGGTAATACCTGAGCGGTAAACCCCGGCATCTTCGCCTGAGGCCACTGGCGTAAGCTTTGTGGATCACGGATATACCGCTTCAGGAAATCCGCTCCAAAATACTCGGTCGGGCTATACGGAATATTCAGATCCGGTCCGAACTGCGCATCTCCGGCGCCATTCAGTCGATGGCACGCCAGGCAGTTTTTTTGAAACAGTGCAAAACCTTGATTGACCGGATCGTCCGTTTTCAAGGCCGAATCCGGCAGCAAGGCAGGGAAGCGTTCGGCCACCGGTGCCATGCGTTTGATGCTGGCGACCTGGTACGGCCACTGCTCCGGGCTGATATTTCCAGCCTGCGGATCGCTCCAGACCAGATAAAACGGCCCGGCACTCGGCTTGCCTGCAGACAACGCCGGCCATGGTTTGGCTGGGTCTTCAATCGCCAACCATGCCTGTGCACCTTGGGTGTTGAGCAATGGTGCAGCGGCCAGCTCGGCAGCAAATCCGTCCAGCGCCACGGCTTGAAGATGGTCAGCAGGCTTGATACCGGTCAACAACGCCGCCAGCGGCACCGCTTGATAGCTCATCTCCCGTTTATAGGAAACGTCGTCGGCAATGCGCAGGGTCCGCAGTTGTGGATGCTTGAGCAGCTCCTCGGTCTGCCAGGTGCGACTGCTCGCGCCCAGCTCAAGGTTCAGCTGTGCGGCAAACAGAGGCGTGCTGAACAGCAAGGCCCCGATCAGAGTGAGCGTTTTCAATAGATCGCCATCCATGTCGTGAAGGTGCCACAAAGGTTGGCACACCTACGCTGGCTCGGGTAGCGAACCAGTCACATTTTGGAATGACGATATAAATACCTAACGCCGTATTTCTTACCGACTAGCCAATTACCTTGGTCAGATTCGGCAAAATCAACAACAGCGTGGTAGCGAAAAGAATGAGCCCGGCTTGACGTACTTTTGATTGCTTGAACATGGCTGACCGCCTTTATTGTTATTTCCTGATGCCTGCCTGCATATCTCCATGACGGCAGAGCGTTGCACTTCCTGTAAGACGAGCGCCTCGGCAAAACCCGACGACAACTTCGTACACTTCACCTTAGAGCCCGCGTCACGCGTGGTTTAGATCAATTTCGTATGGGTTGCTCTATAAAAGCTCTAAAAATGGTATGAGGCCTATTGCCAGCTTCTTGGGCACCCTTTTGCTAGACAGCTCTGTGTCCTGAATCGGTTAATCCCGATGCTCACTACCGTCCGTCTGAGCGTGTCCGTCAACGTCTGTGAGCGCTACGGTCATTGAATCCGCAGCGGCTCGGCATAAGAGTGAGCGCTCAGTATTTACTCACCGCCCAGGTTCGAGGACGTCATGACCCAAGCTTTGATTTTCGATGCGTTACGCACGCCCCGCGGCAAAGGCAAGGCCGATGGCGCCTTGCACAGCGTCAAACCGATCAATCTGGTGGCCGGCTTGCTGAGGGCGCTGCAACAGCGCACTTCGCTCGATACCAGTCAGGTCGATGATGTCGTGCTTGGCTGCGTGACACCTATTGGTGATCAGGGCTGCGACATTGYCAAGACCGCGACGCAAGTGGCGGATTGGGACGTCAGTGTCTCAGGTGTTCAGATCAACCGCTTTTGCGCTTCAGGCCTTGAGGCGGTGAACCTCGGCGCGATGAAGGTGCGTTCCGGTTTCGAAGACCTGGTGGTGGTCGGCGGTGTCGAGTCGATGTCC
>NZ_JBFULH010000469.1:0-3182 GCF_056400445.1 Pseudomonas sp. P5_B2
GCGCCGAGAAGCTAGCAGGCCAATGAGGAAACCTACCCCGGCGGCAATCCCGACCGATTGCCATGGGTTGGCCTGAACGTAATCCTCGGTAGCGGTGACGGCAGCCTGACCGCGCTCGCGTAACGAGTCTTCGGTGAGTTTCAAGGTTTCCCGAGCGCGCAACAGACTGTCGTGAATCTGGGTGCGCAGCTCATCCGCCTGATCGCCGGCGAGGGTGGCGGTGTGTTCCAGCAACCGTTCGGTGTCGCTGACCAGTGTTTGAAAATCGTTCATCAGGATTTCTTGAGCAGTCTTTGCCTTGATGCTGGCCATTGGTGGATCTCCGTAGTGGCTTCTGATGGGTTCGAGTATGAGCCTTGCGTGAAGGTTCAGTACAAATGACTGGTACAACTTTTGCTGTGTCGTGGTGCGTTTACCGACGCCGCTGCGCTGTTGCCGGGCGTGATTTCAGGAAAACCTCGACTCAAACAATAAAAAACCGCGGGAAAATTTCGCTGTTTTGCGCCAAAGCGACTCATGGGGATCAACGATTCGATCCGGATAAGCCGCAACTTGGTGCGTAAATCGCCTGCGCGAACTGCTTTGGTGCTTTTTCAGTCTTAAGGTCTGCCAATCCATGGAAAATCTGCAAAGTGCTGTAGACAGTCTAGTCCACAGCTCTAACACACTGTTTATCCTGATCGGTGCAGTCATGGTGTTGGCCATGCACGCCGGTTTCGCGTTCCTTGAGGTCGGTACGGTTCGGCAAAARAACCAGGTTAACGCCTTGTCGAAGATCCTCAGCGACTTCGCCATTTCGACCTTGGCCTACTTCTTTATAGGCTATTGGATTTCTTATGGGGTGACCTTTTTGCAACCGGCGGCGGTGATCAATGCCGACCATGGTTACGGGCTGGTGAAGTTCTTCTTTCTGCTGACCTTCGCCGCGGCCATTCCGGCGATCATTTCCGGGGGCATTGCCGAACGTGCCAGATTCGTCCCGCAGTTGTGCGCGACCGCACTGATCGTTGCGTTCATCTATCCCTTTTTTGAAGGGATGATCTGGAACGGCAATTTTGGTTTGCAAGCGTGGTTGCTGGCGCGATTCGGGTCCAGCTTCCATGACTTTGCAGGCTCCGTAGTGGTTCACGCCATGGGGGGCTGGCTGGCACTCGCGGCAGTGTTGTTGCTTGGGCCACGAAATGGGCGCTATCGCGAYGGTCGCCTGGTGGCGTTTGCACCATCGAGCATTCCCTTTCTCGCGTTGGGCTCGTGGATACTGATAGTCGGCTGGTTTGGCTTCAACGTCATGAGCGCCCAGACCTTGCAAGGCTTGAGCGGTCTGGTAGCAGTTAATTCGCTGATGGCCATGGTCGGCGGAACCATGGCGGCGTTGATCGTCGGGCGCAACGACCCAGGCTTTTTGCACAACGGACCACTGGCCGGACTTGTGGCCATCTGCGCGGGTTCCGACCTGGTGCACCCTGTGGGCGCTCTGCTGACCGGTGCCATCGCCGGGGCACTTTTTGTTTGGTGCTTTACGGCGGCGCAGGGCAAATGGCACATCGACGATGTGCTGGGTGTGTGGCCTTTGCACGGTCYGTGTGGCGTGTGGGGCGGAGTTGCCTGCGGGATTTTTGGCCAGACGACCTTGGGCGGTCTGGGTGGAGTGAGCCTGATCAGTCAGTTGATCGGCACCTCTCTGGGTGTGGTTGTGGCGCTCGCCGGTGGTTTTGCGGTGTATGGAGCGATAAAGGCGTTCCATGGATTGCGCCTGAGTCAGGAAGAGGAGTATTACGGCGCGGACTTGTCGGTGCACAAGATCGGCTCCGTCAGTCAGGACTGAATCACTTCTCTGCATCTTCGGCCCCGGGATAAAAATCGTGCAACATCCGGTAGCGATCATGACGTATCTGATCCGCCCGCTCCTGTACTTGATGGGCGGGCAATCCCAGCATGATCAGCGCATGGGAGGCGAGCATCAGGCTGGACTCCAGCAACTCCGGTACGACTTCGCTGGCGCCGGCCTCTTTCAATTCGGTCAACTGGCTGTCATCCCGGGTACGGACCAGAATCGGCACACGCGAATTGACCCTGCGGGCTTCCTTGAGTATCTCCAGCGCGATGTCGGTCTGGTCCACAGCGATCACCAACAGTCTGGCGCGGGCCAGTCCTACGGCAACCAGTAATTCGCCTCGACGCGAATCGCCGTAATGCACGCAGCTTTCGCTGACGGCCGCTTCCTCGACCCTTACCGCATCGTGGTCCAGGGCAATGTAAGGTTGCTGCTGATGGCGCAGACAGCGCCCGATAGACTGGCCAACACGCCCGTAACCACAGATGACGACATGCTTGTCGAGATCCGCGTTAAGCGCACTGATTTCTTCGAGTTGTGCTTCCTTGTTGGACTTGCGGTGCAGGCGCTTTGCGATAGTCGGGGCTGCGCGCAACATCAGTGGCGTGACCAACATCGAACAGAACGTAGCGGCCAGCAGCAGGCCGCCGAGTTGCGCGGGTATCAGATCGCTTTGTTGCATCTGCGCCATCAATGCAAAGCAGAACTCTCCCCCTTGGGCCAGTGCCAGGCCGCTGCGCCAGGCGGTTTCGCCATCGCTACCTCGCCATTTGACCAGCAGCGCCACCACGGTGCCCTTGATCAGCAGCAATCCCAGCGTCAGGCCAAGGATCATCAGGGCGTGGCTGGCGAACAAATTCAAGTCGATCAGCATGCCGATGCTGACGAAGAACACCCCGAGCAGAATGTCGCGAAACGGGCGGATATCGGCCTCGACCTGATGCCGGTAATGACTTTCGCCCAGGAGCATGCCGGCGAGAAACGCGCCCAAGGCGGGGGAGAGGCCAAGTAGGTGAGTCAGCCAGGCCGTCAGCAGAACGATCACCAGCGCCAGCAATACGAACAGTTCGGCAGAGCGGGCGGCGGCGACTTCATGGAACAATCTGGGTAACAGCCAGCGGCTGACCAGCAGCAGGCCGACGAACAACACCACGGTTTTCAGCAGAGTCAGCGGTAGCGCCCAATACCAGGCTTGATCACTGTTCCCAGCGAATACCGGTACCAGGGTCAACAGCAAAACAGCCACCACGTCCTGAAACAGCAGCACGGCGATAGCATTTTGGCCATGACTGCTGAAAATCTCGCCAAGACTGGTCAGCTCTTTGCTGACAATGGCGGTGGATGACAG
>NZ_JBFULH010000470.1:0-3179 GCF_056400445.1 Pseudomonas sp. P5_B2
CGACAAGATGGCCGAGCTGAAGAAGAACTTCCCGGAAGGCATGGACTTCAGCATCGTCTATGACCCGACGATCTTCGTTCGCGGTTCCATCGAAGCGGTGGTTCACACCCTCTTCGAAGCACTGATTCTCGTGGTGCTGGTGGTAATCCTGTTCCTGCAAACCTGGCGTGCCTCGATCATCCCGTTGGTAGCAGTGCCGGTATCGCTGATCGGCACGTTCGCGGTAATGCACTTGTTCGGCTTCTCGTTGAACGCCCTGTCGCTGTTCGGATTGGTACTGGCGATCGGTATCGTGGTGGACGACGCCATTGTGGTGGTGGAGAACGTGGAAAGGCACATCGAGCTAGGAGAAACGCCCGTAGAAGCCACCAAAAAAGCCATGCGAGAGGTGACCGGGCCGATCATCGCGACGGCGCTGGTGCTGTGTGCGGTATTTATCCCGGCGGCGTTCATTTCCGGACTCACCGGCCAGTTCTACAAACAGTTTGCCCTGACCATTGCCATCTCGACCGTGATCTCGGCGTTCAACTCGCTGACACTGTCCCCTGCCCTGGCCGCCGTGCTGCTCAAGAGCCACAATGCTCCGAAAGATCGCTTTACCAAAGTCCTTGATAAACTCTTGGGCGGTTGGCTGTTCCGTCCGTTCAACCGGTTCTTCGAACGCGCCAGCCATGGCTATGTCGGCACCGTAGCCCGGGTTATCCGCAGCAGCGGTATTGCCCTGCTGTTGTACGCAGGCCTGATGGTGCTGACCTTCTTCGGTTTCGCCCACACCCCGACCGGTTTCGTACCCGGCCAGGACAAACAATACCTGGTGGCCTTCGCGCAACTGCCGGACGCTTCGAGCCTGGACCGTACCGAAGACGTGATCAAACGCATGTCCGACCTGGCCCTGAAACAGCCAGGCGTGGAGAGTGCGGTGGCCTTCCCCGGTCTGTCGATCAACGGTTTCACCAACAGTCCTAATGCCGGCATCGTATTCGTGACCCTGAAACCGTTCGACGAACGCAAAGACCCGAGCATGTCCGCCGGTGCGATTGCCGGAGCGTTGAACGGACAGTTCGCCGGGATTCAAGAAGCTTACATGGCGATCTTCCCGCCGCCGCCGGTACAAGGCCTGGGCACCATTGGTGGTTTCCGCCTGCAAATCGAAGACAAGGGCAACCTGGGCTACGACGAGCTGTACAAAGAAACCATGAACATCATCAACAAAAGCCACAACGTGCCGGAGCTGGCGGGCCTGTTCACCAGCTACACCGTGAACGTGCCACAGGTCGATGCCGCCATCGACCGGGAAAAAGCCAAGACCCACGGCGTGGCCGTCAGTGACATCTTCGACACCCTGCAAATCTACCTGGGTTCGCTGTATGCCAACGACTTCAACCGCTTTGGTCGTACCTATCAGGTCAACGTGCAGGCTGAACAACAATTCCGTCTTGAACCCGACCAGATCGGTCAGCTGAAAGTGCGTAACAACAAAGGCGAAATGATCCCGCTGGCGACCTTCATCAAGGTCAGCGACACCTCGGGGCCGGACCGCGTAATGCACTACAACGGCTTCATCACCGCTGAAATCAACGGTGCGGCAGCCCCGGGCTACAGCTCTGGCCAGGCCGAAAAAGCCATCGAGAAACTGCTCAAGGAAGAACTTCCGAACGGCATGACCTACGAGTGGACCGACCTGACCTACCAGCAGATTCTTTCCGGCAACACTGCGCTGTTCGTGTTCCCGCTCTGCGTACTGCTGGCGTTCCTGGTACTCGCGGCGCAGTACGAAAGCTGGAGCCTGCCACTGGCGGTGATCCTGATCGTACCGATGACCCTGCTGTCAGCCATTACCGGTGTGATTGCTTCGGGGGGTGACAACAACATCTTCACCCAGATCGGCTTGATCGTACTGGTGGGACTGGCCTGTAAGAACGCGATCCTGATCGTCGAGTTTGCCAAGGACAAACAGCAAGACGAAGGCATGAGCCCGCTGGCTGCGGTGCTTGAAGCTTGCCGCCTGCGACTGCGGCCGATCCTGATGACTTCCTTCGCGTTCATCATGGGTGTTGTGCCTCTGGTGTTCTCCAGCGGTGCCGGTGCCGAGATGCGTCACGCCATGGGTGTGGCGGTGTTCTCCGGGATGCTCGGGGTGACCTTCTTCGGTCTGTTGCTGACACCAGTGTTCTACGTATTGATTCGTAACTTTGTAGAGCGCGGCGAAGCGCGCAAAGCCGCCAAGGCCCTCAAACTGGAGTCGCAGCAATGAGTTTGAAAGCGTTCCTGCCGAGCCTGCTGGTACTGGCCCTGAGTGCCTGTACCGTCGGCCCGGACTACAAGACCCCGGCGACTGCACCGGCCCACATTACGGCCGCTACCGATGGCGCTGCCGGTCAGAAGAACTTCGACCGCTCGCACTTCGAGGGCATCTGGTGGCAGCAATTCGAGGACCCCACCCTTAACCAGTTGGTGACTCGATCGCTGCAAGGCAACCGTGATTTGCGCGTGGCCTTCGCACGATGGAAAGCCGCTCGGGCGATTCGTGATGACGTCAGCAATGACGCCATGCCGACCATCACCAGCCGGGTCAGCGGTGATTTGGGTGATGGGCAAGTACCGGGGCAGACCACCGACAAGGTCAACAGCGAACGCTACGACCTTGGCCTGGACATGGCGTGGGAAATCGACCTGTTTGGCCGCATCCAGCGCAACCTGGAATCAGCCAACGCTGAACAGCAGGCTCTGGAGGCTGACTTGTACCAACTGCAAGTCACCATGATTGCCGAACTGGTGGACTCCTACGGTCAACTCCGTGGTGCGCAATTGCGTGAAAAGATTGCCTTGGCCAACCTGAACAACCAGCAGGAATCGCGCAAGATCACCATCAGTTTGAGAGATGCCGGCGTCGGCGATCAGCTGGATGTGGAGCGCGCCGATGCACGTCTGGCCTCCGTTGAAGCCAGCGTGCCGCAACTACAGGCCGAACAGGTAAGGCAGAAGAACCGCATCGCTACCCTGTTGGGTGAGCGTCCGGAGAAACTGACCGTCGATCTGAGTCCAAAGAATTTGCCGGCAATCGCTAAAGCATTGCCGATTGGCGATCCGGGTGAATTGCTGCAACGTCGGCCGGACATCCTCAGCGCTGAACGCAAACTGGCATCTTCCACTGCCCGTATCGGCGTGGCCACTGCTGA
>NZ_JBFULH010000471.1:0-3173 GCF_056400445.1 Pseudomonas sp. P5_B2
ATGCCAAAGGGCCAGTGCTGCTCGGCGTTCGGCGGCGCAAAGGTGAACTGTGCCTGGAGGTCTGGGACCGGGGGCCGGGAATTGCGGAAGACAAACTGCAGGTGATTTTCGAAGAATTCAAACGCCTCGACAGCCACCAGACTCGTGCCGAGAAAGGTCTGGGGTTAGGCCTGGCGATTGCCGATGGTTTGTGTCGCGTACTGGGTCATACCTTGCGCGTACGCTCCTGGCCGGGGCTCGGCAGTGTGTTCAGCGTCAATGTACCGCTGGCCCAGGCACAAACCGTGGCACCGAGCCAACCCACCGAAATCAACGGCCATGTGGTGAGCGGCGCGCAGGTGCTGTGCATCGATAATGAAGACAGCATCTTGATTGGCATGAATAGCCTGCTGACGCGCTGGGGCTGCCAGGTCTGGACGGCGCGTAACCGAGAGGAATGTGCAGCGTTGCTCAATGACGGTATGCGCCCGCAATTGGCGCTGGTGGATTACCACCTGGACCATGGCGAGACAGGTACCGAGCTGATGGCGTGGTTGCGCACTCAACTGGGGGAACCGGTGCCTGGGGTTGTGATCAGCGCCGATGGCCGGCCGGAGACGGTGGCTCAAGTGCATGCGGCGGGGCTGGATTTTTTGACCAAACCGGTGAAGCCGGCAGCATTGCGGGCCCTTTTGAGTCGGCATTTGCCGTTGTAGCGCGGCAGGACAAGTCAGCGAAAGCTTACTCCGGCAGTTCGACCAAGCCATCCACATCAGTCATCGCCCGCTCCAGCAAGTCTGCCGGCAAGCTCTTGCTCGCTCGCGCGCCAAGCAACTTCAGCTGCTCGCTGCGACTGACCAGATTACCGCGGCCTTCTGTCAGTTTGTTGCGCGCAGAGCTGTAGGCTTTGTCCAGCTGCTGCAAGCGATTGCCGACTTCGTCCAGGTCCTGAATGAACAACACAAACTTGTCGTACAGCCACCCGGCGCGCTCGGCGATTTCCCGGGCGTTCTGGCTCTGGCGCTCCTGCTTCCACAGGCTGTCGATCACGCGCAAAGTCGCCAACAACGTGGTGGGACTGACGATCACGATGTTGCGGTCGAACGCCTCCTGGAACAGCGTCGGCTCCGCCTGCAAGGCGGCGGAAAACGCCGCTTCGATGGGCACGAAGAGCAACACGAAGTCCAGACTGTGCAGGCCGTCGAGCCGTTTGTAATCCTTGCCGGCCAGACCTTTGACGTGATTGCGCAGCGACAGGACGTGCTGCTTGATGGCGATCTGGCCAATGGCATCGTCTTCGGCCGCCACGTACTGCTGATAGGCCGTCAGGCTGACCTTGGAGTCGACCACCACCTGCTTGTCGCCCGGCAGGTAAATAATCACATCCGGCTGGAAGCGCTCACCGTCCGGACCTTTGAGATTGACTTGGGTCTGGTACTCCCGGCCCTTCTCCAGACCGGCGTGTTCAAGCACTCGTTCGAGAATCAACTCGCCCCAGTTGCCTTGGGTTTTCTGCCCTTTGAGGGCGCGCGTCAGGTTGGTGGCTTCGTCGCTCAAGCGCAGGTTCAGCTGTTGCAGGCGCTCCAGCTCCTTGGCCAGCGAAAAACGCTCGCGGGCTTCGGCCTGATAACTTTCCTCGACGCGCTTTTCGAAGGATTGAATGCGCTCTTTCAAAGGATCGAGCAACTGTCCCAGTCGCTGCTGACTGGTTTCGGCAAAGCGTTGCTCACGCTCATCGAAAATCTTGCCCGCCAGTTCGGCGAACTGCGCTCGCAGCTCGTCTCGTGAACCTTGCAGGTCGCTGAGGCGCTGCTGATGGCTTTCCTGCTGCTCACGCAACTCGGCGGTGAGTGATGCAGCCTGCGTGTCCAGGCGACGCAGCTCAGCTTCTTTACCGGCGCGCTCAATGTTCCAGGCGTGAGCCGCATCGCGGGCGTCGTCGCGTTCGATTTGCAGCAGTTCGACTTCACGGCGCGCGGCGGCGAGTTCTGCTTGCCTGGCGGCGTTAACCTGGCTCAGGTCACCGATTTCGTCGCGACAGGCGTCGAGCTGGGCATTCAAACCGTCCTGCGCCAATTGCGCCATGGCCAGGCGCTCTTCCAGCAGTGCCACCCCGGCTTGCGAGACACTCGCACGGCGCTGAATTTGCCAGGCCAATACCAGCAACGGCAGACCAGCGCCCGCCAGACCGAGTAATAGGCTGGTCAAGTCCATAGCCATAGGGATTCCTGCCGATGAGATAAAGCTTGAAGGTTAACCAAGGCCGGCAGTCTTGGACAGCTCAGTCTTCGATCAGCCCCAGTTCCTGTTGGGCGCGCGTGTCCCCTGCTCGTGCGGCCTGGCGCAACAGGTCCTGACCAATGCGCCGATCACGGGCATTACCGCATTCGCGACACATCAGTTGCCCGAGGCGGCTTTGGGCGGCCACGACGCCTTCACGGGCGGGCTGTTTGAGCAAACGTCCGGCGAAGTGCTTGATATTGGGGTTTTCCCCAAGACGCGGACTGTCCAGCAGCCACTCAGCCACGCGCATCGAAAAGCGCTTGGGTGGGGCAACATTGGGGGGCGTAGAGGTAGCAGCGATTGGTATTGAGCGAAACTTCATAAAGCACTGTGGGACAGATCGGAAGGCGCGCAACTCTACTCTTTTTTTCTTACAGGTAAAGCCCAAAAAAACCCGGCACGCCCGTCCTAGAGCAAGCGCTCGGGACAATCCACAGAAGCTGTGGATAACTCAGTGGACAACCGCCCTTGAACTCGCGCAAAGCCCTGTGGGACGGGGCTCGCAGTCAAACTGACGATTTTTTCACCAGTAAAAAAAAGCGATGTTTTTCATTGACTTAAATTTTCAATACAGGCACCCACTACGTCCGCGGCCTGAATGACAGTGGGGTTACAGTCTGCGCAACTAATGTGCACAACTACCTTCGAGGCAGTTATATCGACGCACTTTTTCGGTACGTTTTTTCGCCAGTTTTGGGGATAAACCGGGAAAACCCTGATCCAGGTAGATCGCGATCCGATGAGCGACAGTAACCACCGGTCGGAGTATGAGCATTTGCAGGGCTCGTTACCCGGGCTGAAGCATATTTTTTGCTAACACACTTCCATTCTCAAATTCAATCCGTTAGTATCCGCGGCGTTAGTACCAAGCTGAAAGTCAATTCTGGTCGAACAAATCCTCGCGGTCAGCC
>NZ_JBFULH010000472.1:0-3166 GCF_056400445.1 Pseudomonas sp. P5_B2
CTTTCTGGAAGAACTCGGTTAAATGTGGGAGCGGCGGTGCGACGATTCGACTTGCTCGCGAAGGCGTCCTGCAAAACACCACAGCCCCCCTGACACCCCGCCACAAAACCCCAACCGAACATCTATCCTTCATAAAGGTCAACCAAGGGAGAACCACAGGACCGGAGGCTGTTCATCGTGCATATCGCGGACATCACCATGTTCTACGCCCCTGCCAGCGGTGGCGTGCGCACGTATCTGGATGCCAAACACCGTCGCCTTGGCACCAAGCCAGGCATTCGTCACAGCCTGTTGATTCCGGGCGCTCACCTGAGTGAAACGGATGGCGTTTACACAGTTCCCGCCCCTGCACTGCCCTTTGGCAAGGGTTATCGCTTTCCCCTCCGCCTGGCCCCCTGGCGAAATGTCCTGCAGGACTTACAGCCCGATCTGATCGAAGTAGGCGACCCGTATCTCACCGCGTGGGCAGCACTGGATGCGCGGCGCCAACTGGACGTTCCGGTCATCGGTTTTTATCACTCGGACTTGCCGCTACTGGTCAGCAATCGGATGGGCAATTGGGTCACGCCGAACGTCGAGGCCTATGTCAGCAAGCTCTATGGCAACTTCGACCGGGTTCTGGCACCGAGCCGGGTCATGGCCGACAAACTGAGTGGGCTGGGGGTGAAGAACGTGTTTGTCCAACCGTTGGGCGTCGACTTGCAAACCTTTAACCCTAATGCCCGAGACCCTGGTCTGCGCGCCGAATTAGGCATTGATGAAAACACGCATCTGTTGATTTTCGCCGGCCGCGGTTCCAAAGAAAAAAACCTGCCGGTGCTGCTCGATTGCATGGTGCGGCTGGGTCCGCGTTATCACCTGCTGCTGGTGGGTTCGTCGATGCCGGCCGCTGTACCGGACAACGTCACCGTGGTCGATGGATTCTGCCCGACCGTACAAGTGGCGCGATTGATGGCCAGCGCCGATGCATTGCTGCACGCCGGCGACCAGGAAACATTCGGGTTGGTGATACTCGAAGCCATGGCCAGCGGCATTCCGGTGGTGGCTGTGGCGGCCGGCGCCTTTCCGGAAATTGTTACTGCGCCCTGCGGCTTGTTGTGCGCACCGAACAACTCGACGGCGATGACTAATGCTGTTCGTGAGCTATTCAGTCAGGACAACGCGGCGCTGGGAAAAACGGCGCGCCGTCACGTCGAGCAGCAATACAGCTGGGACTCGGTGGTCCAAAGTCTGCTGGGGCACTATCACGCCGTACTCGGCAGCCAATGGCCGCTGACCGCCAATGGTTAATCCGATGAACCCTTCCTGCGTGTTACTGGTGCTGCACGACGTTGCGCCGCACACCTGGGCCGACTATCAACCCTTCGTTGAAGCGGTCGACGCGTTGGGCGATGTACCGATGACATGGCTGGTGGTCCCGGACTTTCACAAACACAACAGCATTGACGCTCACCCGGACTTTCGACGTGTGCTCACCCAACGCGTTGCCCGAGGGGACGAACTTGTATTGCACGGCTACTTTCATTGCGATGAGGGACCTCCGCCCGGCAACCCGCGAGACTGGTTCATGCGCCGTATCTACACCCACGAAGGCGAGTTTTACAGTCTGTCGCAACAGGTCGCGCTCGCCCGGGTGCACGCCGGAATCGAGGTCTTTGAGCGTTACCACTGGCCCCTGGAAGGTTTCGTCGCCCCGGCCTGGTTGATGAGCGAAGGCACGCGCGAGGCGCTACGCCAATTGCCGCTGCACTACACCAGCGATTCGCAGCATTTGTATCGACTTCCGGATTTCACGCCGATTGATGCACCCGGGCTGGTCTGGAGCGCTCGCAGTGCCTGGCGGCGAGGCGTATCGAAACTGCTCAGCGATCACCGTGAACAGCGCTGGCAACACGCGCCGGTCATTCGCCTGGGCTTGCACCCGGTGGACATGCGCCATGCGTTCTCTCGCACCTACTGGTTGCAGACCCTCAAGCGCTTGCTCGACGAGGGGCGCGTGCCGATGACCAAGTCCCAATGGCTGGGTTTGCAACGCGCCCCAGTCGGCCGAGCAGCATGAGCCGGAGGATTGTGCTGTTCGTCGCCCTGTTGGCTGCGGTGCTGATCCCGCTGTTGCTCGGCGGCAACCAGACCTGGTTGCGCCTGCAAAATTTTCCATTGAGCTGGCTGCTGATCATGTTCGGCATGATTCTGTTGTGCTGGGCGGTGAACACCCTGCGCTTGCGCCTGTTGCTCGGCGATCAGTGCGATAAGGTCAGCCCGGTCAAAAGCCTTGGCGTGGTGATGGCTGTCGAGTTTGCCTATTGCGCCACTCCTGGCGGCAGCGGTGGACCGCTGGCAATCATGGCGTTGCTGGCGCGCAATGGCGTGCAACCGGCCAGGGGCAGCGCAGTATTCGCCATGGATCAACTGAGTGATCTGCTGTTTTTTCTCTGTGCACTGAGCGGGATTTTAATTTATGCGCTGTTTCAGCACCTCAGCGAACGTATGGAATGGTTGCTGACGGTCAGTGTCTTTTCAATGTTCTGCGGGTTGATCTGCTGCGTGATGGTCGCCCGCTACCATCGGCTGCTGATTCGCCTGAGCGGACGACTACTGGTTCGTCTGAATGTAAAAAGCACTACGCGCCTGCGCTGGGCACGCAAACTTCTGCACTTCCTCGCCGCCTTCACTGACACATTGAAGTTGCCTTTTCAGACATTGATCACGGTGTTTGCCCTGACCTGCTTGCATTGGGTCCTGCGCTACAGCGTGTTGTATCTGGCACTTCGCGGGCTGGGGGCGGATTTGCAATGGGCGTGGTGCTTTTTGATCCAGATGCTTTCGCTCAGTGCAGGGCAATTCAGCCTGCTACCGGGCGGTGCCGGGGCGGCGGAGTTGACGTCGGCGGCCTYGCTGGCGCCCATGGTGGGGAAATCGACCGCGGCGGCGGCTATTCTGATCTGGCGGGCGGTGACTTATTACTTCTACCTGATAGCGGGTGGCCCGGTGTTTTTGCTGATGCTGGGACGACCGCTGCTGAGGAAGTTGATGAAGCTCAAGCAGGCTTGATCGTACCTTCAGGGGCTTGCTGTAACTGCTCCCACAACTCGGCAGCACCGGGAAACTCCGTGCCATCTTCGGGGCTCATGTCATCCGGATCATAACGACTCAAACAACCCTCGCC
>NZ_JBFULH010000473.1:0-3158 GCF_056400445.1 Pseudomonas sp. P5_B2
GTCTTCAGTGCTTCCAGTGCAGCGGCCGGATCCGCCGGCTGGTTGATGAATGCTGAGGGGTCGGTGGGTGGTGGTTGTCCGACATCATCGATGGGGGCAGCGTTCAGGGTGGTCACGCTGAACGTGATCATCACCACCGAAGTAATGCCCTGCGCCATGGAATAGCCGAATGACTTGTTCGCAGGGACTGAGCTCTTCATGATTATTCTCGTTGGGGCATGCCACGGTGATGGCACTCGCCCTTTTGGCCGAAGCAAAAGCTGAGCCATGAGAAGCATCAGACGAAAGTCTTAGTAAAACAAAGTACCGTGTAGGACAAATGGGTTATCCCAGCATTGGGGGAAAGTGCGTAAAACCGGGGGAAATTCCTCATTGTCGGGGAATGAGGCTAGCGATTCGGGTCAGCCTCTGTCTCCGCTGGCAGAAGCAGCATGGCGATCAATCTGTGACAATACCCGGGCCTATGCCCCGTAAGCCTTATCCCGGAGTCAGAATTTCAATGCCCCAACTCAGCCACTTCACAGCCCCGTGTCCGGAGCACATCAACAGCCAGATCCTGCAACTGGTCGTCGATAACCTGACCGATATCAGCATGGTCGGCATCGCGCCGAGCAATCCGCTGTACAACGTGTACCAATACACGGTCGGCTTTGAAGTGCATCTGTACCTGGAAGCGCTCAATGGGGCGAAGGGGATTGCGGTCGAATTGATCGTCGCCACCGACGAAGAAGATCCGTTAAAGGTCATCGGCTTCCTGCTGTACCTGCCGATGAAAGACGATCCCCAGGCTTGCGGCGTGGCCTACATGGCTGTCGACGCGGGCCATCGTCGACAAGGTGTCGCGCGAGCCATGCTGCAAGAGATGATCCACCGTTACCCGCACGCCGAGTTGACCTGCGCCGTCGCCAAAGTGCCGTGGTTCGAATCGATGGGTTTTCAGGTGTTGGGCGTACGCGGCACGCAAGTACTGATGAACAGCCGCGACTACAGCAGTGAAGGTTTGATGGGGCTGTTGGATGTGGCCTCGATCTACAGTTCGCTGGAGGTTCGGCAGATCCATCACTACTTGCTGCAAAAACACGGCAAGCGCGCAATGATTGATGCCGAGAAGCAGCGCGACCGGCATCTGGACCAGATGACCCGCACCGCCAAGGTGTTTGTGCTGAATCGTTTGGGCCAGAACGCGGCGAACGAGCCGCGTCTGGACTAGACCCGTGGGTCCTTTCGGGAGCGCACGGTCGCCGAGCCGTGATATTCTGCGCGCCAACTTGGTTTGACCTGTTCAGTTGGCCCGTCCCGTAGACGTGCCGACAGGATCAATGTCGCTCAAGCAGCTGAAGCCAATAATGATAAAAAGTCAGTTCAGTAGGGACATATAACTGAGGTCGATGCAGTCAGTCGGCCTTGTGTGCCCACCCTCCAATCGTCATGTTCGAACCCCCACGACATCCTGCCTGAATGCCGTGAACCTGGGGTTTTTTCGTGAAGATGGAAGGGCGGATGACGTTTTTTCATAGKTGCTATAGATGTTTAAAAAAATGAACACGGCCCTGCTGGGGCTGGCTTTGTCGATGGGGATCACGTCTGTTCAGGCGGATGAGGCAAAGAAAGTCGATGTGCTGCTGATTGGCGGCGGAATCATGAGCGCAACGCTGGGTGTCTGGCTCAATGAGCTGGAACCTGGCACGTCGATGGAAATGATCGAACGCCTCGACGGCGTCGCTCAGGAGAGCTCCAACGGCTGGAACAACGCTGGTACCGGTCACTCCGCCCTGGCCGAATTGAACTACACCCCGGAAGACGACAAGGGCAACGTTCAGATCCCCAAAGCCGTTGAAATCAACGAAGCGTTCCAGATCTCCCGTCAGTTCTGGTCCTGGCAAGTTCAGCAAGGCGTGCTGAAGAACCCGCGTTCGTTCATCAATTCCACACCGCACATGAGCTTTGTGTGGGGCGATGACAACATCAAGTTCCTGAAGAAGCGTTACGAAGCCCTGCAAGCGAGCCCGCTGTTCGCCGGCATGCAGTACTCCGAAGATCCGGAAGTGATCAAGAAGTGGGTTCCGCTGATGATGGAAGGGCGTGACCCGAACCAGAAAATCGCGGCCACCTGGAGCCCGATCGGCACTGACGTGAACTTCGGCGAGATCACCCGCCAGTTCGTGGCGCACCTGCAAACCACGCCTAACTTCGACTTGAAGTTGTCCAGCGAAGTGCAAGACATCACCAGGAACGAAGACGGCACCTGGCGCGTCAGTTACAAAAACCTGAAAGACGGCAGCAAAGCCGAAACCGACGCCAAGTTCGTGTTCATCGGCGCGGGCGGCGGTGCACTGCACCTGCTTCAGAAGTCCGGCATTCCTGAAGCCAAGGAATACGCAGGCTTCCCGGTAGGTGGCTCGTTCCTCGTGACCGAAAACCCGACCATCGCCGAACAACACCTGGCCAAGGCCTACGGTAAAGCCTCCGTTGGCGCACCGCCGATGTCGGTGCCGCACCTGGACACCCGTGTCCTGGACGGCAAGCGCGTTATCCTGTTTGGCCCATTTGCGACCTTCAGCACCAAGTTCCTCAAAGAAGGCTCGTACCTGGACCTGCTGACCACCACTACCACGCACAACGTGTGGCCAATGACCAAGGTCGGCATCAAGGAATACCCGTTGGTCGAGTACCTTGCCGGCCAGCTGATGCTGTCTGACGAAGACCGCATGAACGCCCTGAAAGAATACTTCCCGAACGCCAAGGCCGAAGACTGGCGCCTGTGGCAAGCCGGCCAGCGCGTGCAAATCATCAAGCGTGATGAAGCCGCCGGTGGCGTGTTGAAGCTGGGTACCGAAATCGTTTCGTCGGCTGACGGTTCGATCGCCGGCCTGCTGGGCGCTTCGCCGGGCGCATCGACCGCTGCACCGATCATGCTGACCGTGCTGCAGAAAGTGTTCAAAGACAAAGTGGCTTCGCCAGCCTGGCAGGAAAAACTGCACCAGATCGTGCCGAGCTACGGCACTCAGCTCAATGTCAGCCCTGAGAAGGTTGCGCAGGAGTGGGCCTACACCGCCAAGGTGCTGGAACTGACTCCGCCGCCGGCGATGGGGCAGGTGGTGGTTCCGGCTGCTGCTCCGGCAGATGCTGGTAAAGCGCCAAAGGCTAATGCTGCGACT
>NZ_JBFULH010000474.1:0-3155 GCF_056400445.1 Pseudomonas sp. P5_B2
ACGCAGAATAGTGCGCCCTTGCGCGCAGGCCGCGGCCACGAACAGCACCGGGAATTCGTCGATGGCCAGTGGAACCAGCGCCTCTGGAATCTCGATACCTTTGAGTTTAGCTGCACGTACGCGCAAGTCCGCAACGGGCTCGCCGCCGACTTCACGCTGGTTTTCCAGGGTGATATCGCCGCCCATCAGACGCAGAATATCGATCACGCCGGTTCGGGTCGGATTGATGCCGACGTGCTCCAGCACCAGCTCCGAACCTTCGGCGATCGACGCTGCCACCAGGAAGAACGCGGAAGACGAGATATCGCCCGGCACTTCAATGTGGGTCGCAGTCAGCTTGTGGCCGGATTCAACCGACGCGGTCGCGCCATTGACGGTGACCGGGTAGCCAAAACCTTGCAACATGCGCTCGGTGTGGTCGCGCGTCGGTGCAGGCTCGGTAACGGTGGTCTTGCCTTCGGCGTACAGACCCGCCAGCAACAGACAGGATTTCACCTGAGCACTGGCCATCGGCATGGTGTAAGTCAGGCCTTTAAGCTTGTTGCCGCCACGAATGATCATCGGTGGACGACCTTCAGCAGCGGTCTCGATCACGGCACCCATTTCACGCAGCGGATTGGCCACACGATTCATCGGACGCTTGGACAGCGAAGCGTCACCGGTCAGGGTGCTGTCGAAGTTYTGCGCAGCCAACAGGCCGGACAGCAGACGCATCGASGTGCCGGAGTTGCCCAGATAGATCGGGCCYGGCGCMGGYTTCAGGCCATGCAGGCCGACGCCGTGAATGGTCACGCGGCCATGGTGCGGACCTTCGATCACAACACCCATGTCACGGAAGGCTTGCAGAGTCGCCAGAGCGTCTTCGCCCTCAAGGAAGCCTTCGACTTCGGTGACGCCTTCGGCCAGGGAGCCGAGCATGATCGAACGGTGGGAAATCGATTTATCGCCCGGTACACGAATCCGCCCAGTCAGGCGGCCACCAGGTTGTGCCAGGAAAATCAGGTCGTTGGAGTTCATAGCGTCCACATAGGCCCGGCGGGCCAGGATTTTACTGAAATGCTCGCGGGCAACCCGGGCGCGCGTGAACACGCCCAACAATTGGTGCCCATCCCCTGCATCGACCGCGTCGCGCAAGGCGTCGAGGTCGCTGCGAAATGTATCGAGTGTGCGCAGGACAGCTTCGCGGTTGGCGAGGAAGATGTCGTGCCACATGACCGGGTCGCTTCCCGCGATTCTTGTGAAATCGCGAAAACCGCCGGCAGCGTAACGGAAGATCTCTAGGTTTTCATTGCGCTTGGCCAACGAATCGACCAAACCGAACGCCAACAAGTGCGGCAAATGGCTGGTCGCCGCCAACACTTCATCGTGGCGCTCGACCTGCATGTGCTCGACATCAGCGCCTAATTCGCGCCACAAGCGGTCGACCACCGCCAGCGCGGCCGGTTCGGTTTGATCCAGCGGCGTCAGAATCACTTTATGACGACGGAACAGCTCGGAGTTGGAGGCTTCCACCCCGCTCTGCTCGGAACCGGCTATTGGATGCCCCGGCACAAAACGCGACGGAATCCCGCCAAACGCTTCGGTTGCCGCACGGACGACATTGCCTTTGGCGCTACCAACGTCAGTCAGAATTGCCGACCCCAGATCCATTGCTGCCAAGCGGGCCAGCATCTTTTCCATAGCAAGGATCGGTATGGCCAGTTGAATCACGTCAGCGCCCTGACAGGCTACGGCCAGGTCTTCTTCGCAGCGATCCACCACGCCCAACTCGACCGCCAGCTTGCGCGACTGCGGGTCGAGATCGACCCCGACCACTTCGCGGCACAGGCCACTTTCACGCAAACCCTTGGCGAACGAACCACCGATCAACCCCAGACCGACCACCACCAGGCGACCGATCATAGGTGCAGCAGATTGCAGTGCAGTGACATCAACCACGAGCCAGGACCTTGGTCAGCGCCTCAAGGAAGCGGCTGTTTTCCGCCGGCAAACCGATGGTGATGCGCAGGTGGTTCGGCATGCCGTAGTTGGCCACCGGACGCACGATCACGCCTTCGCGCAGCAAGCCCTGAAACACCGGCGCTGCCACGCGACCGAGATCAACGCAGATGAAGTTGCCTTTGGACGGAATCCAACTCAACCCCAACTCACGAAAACCGGCTTCCAGTTGCATCATGCCGGATTCGTTCAGACGGCGGCTTTCAGACAGGTATTCACTGTCTTGCAGCGCAGCGCAGGCAGCCGCCAAGGCCAGACTGTTAACGTTGAACGGCTGACGCACACGGTTCAGTACGTCGGCGACCACGGCGGTGGACAAGCCATAACCGACCCGCAATGCCGCCAGGCCGTAGGCCTTGGAGAACGTGCGTGAAACCAGCAGGTTTGGATAGGCCGCCAGATAATCCAGGCCGTCCGGCAAGTCGCTGCCCTCGGCGTATTCGATGTAGGCCTCGTCCAGCACCACCAGCACATGCGCGGGAACATCCTGGAGAAATTCATCCAGTGCCTCGGCATCGAACCAGGTGCCGGTCGGGTTGTTCGGGTTGGCAATGAAGACTACGCGGGTGTTCGCATCAATCGCCGCCAGCATGGCTGACAGGTCATGCCCCCAATCTTTGGCCGGAATCACTTTGGCCTGGGCACCGACGGCCTGGGTCACAATCGGATAGACCGCGAATGCGTGTTCGCTGAACACCGCGTTGAGGCCCGGTGCCAGATAGGCACGCGCGACCAACTCCAGAATGTCGTTGGAGCCGTTGCCCAGCGTCACTTGATTCAGCTCGACGCGGCACTGCTCGGCCAACAGGGTTTTGAGTGCAAAACCGTTGCCGTCCGGATACCGGGTCAGCTCAGCCAGCGCCTTCTGAATCGCCGACAGCGCTTTGGGACTCGCGCCCAACGGGTTTTCATTGCTGGCCAGTTTGACGATGCTTGCCGGATCAAGGTCCAGCTCGCGCGCCAGTTCGTCCACAGGCTTGCCCGGGACGTACGGCGAAAGTTGTTGCACGCCCGGCTGTGCCAAAGCGAGGAAGTCATCACTCATTTGCTACCCCTTAGAGAACTGCTTTCGGGTAGGAACCCAGCACTTTGAGTGCCACTGCTTCCTGACTGATCTTTTCCAGCACACCTTTGATCAATGGATCGCGATGGTGGCC
>NZ_JBFULH010000475.1:0-3155 GCF_056400445.1 Pseudomonas sp. P5_B2
GGCCCAGGTACATGAACGCGGCCACCATATAGAAGGTGAACGGTTGCTTGGACACGGTCACGCCGATTTGCGCGTGACGCATGATTTCTTCCAGGCCGATGACCGATACCAGCGCGGTGTCTTTCATCAGGATCATGAACAGGTTGCCAAGGCCCGGCAGGGCGATGCGCCACATCTGCGGCATGATCAATTTGGTGAAAATGCGGAATTTCGAAAGGCCCAAGGCCACGCCGGCTTCACGATGACCTTTGGGAATCGCCAGAATTGCGCCCCGGAACACTTCGGTGGCGTAAGCGCCGAAGCACAGGCCCAGCGCGATCACGCCAGCGGCAAAGGCGTTGAGTTCGAGGTCGGGATTGCCGAAAAACTCGCCCAGGGCACGCATCAGGTTGACCGTGCCGAAATAGATCAACAGCACCCAGAGCAATTCCGGGATGCCGCGAACCAGTGTCGAATAAGTGCCGCCAAGCCATTGCAGCGGCTTGTACGGGGATGTCTTGGCCAAGGCGCCGAGCAAACCGAGTACCAGCCCAAGACACAAGGCCGAGAGTGCCAGTTTCACAGTCATCAGCGCGCCAGCGGCGAGCGCCGGGCCGAATCCGTAGAGATCGATAGTCATGGGTTTCTTTTCAAATCGCGGCAGGCAATGCCAGGGACTGGCGCCGTTAGCGTACGGCGCCGATCCGGCAGGTCAGAATCAATAGATGCTGAACGGGAAGTACTTGTCGTTGATTTTTTTGTAGGTGCCGTCAGCGACGATTTCTTTCAATGCGATGTTCAGCTTCTCGCGGATCGGGTCGCCTTTACGTACAGCGATACCGATCTTGTCGCTCTCTTCCACCGGGTCGCCTTTGAATTCGTAGGGCTTGCCGGCGTCGCTTTTCAGCCACTCGTAGTTGACGTATTTGTCGGCGAGGATGCCGTCCAGACGACCGGAAGTCAGGTCCAGGTAAGCGTTTTCCTGGGTGTCGTAGAGTTTTGTTTCAACGCCTTCCATGTTGTCTTCCATCCAGGTACCGGCGAGGGTCGCACGTTGTGCGCCGATCACTTTGCCCTTGAGCGAAGCCTTGTCGGTTTTGAAATCGACGTCTTTCTTGGCGATGAATTGCAGCTTGTTCGAGTAGTACGGGTCGGTGAAGTCCACCGCGCCCTTGCGCTCCTCGGTGATCGACATCGAGGAGATCAGGAAGTCGAACTTCTTGGCGTTCAAGGCCGGAATGATGCCGTCCCAATCGGAGGTGACCACGGTGCACTCGACTTTCATCTTCGCGCAAAGGGCGTCGCCAATTTCTTTGTCGAAGCCGACGACATTGCCGCTGGCATCTTTATTGTTGAACGGCGGGTAGGCCGCTTCGATGCCCATCTTCAAGGTTTCGGCCATGGCACCGGCGCTGAACGCCAGGGTGACGGCGGCAGCCAGGAAGATCTTTTTGTAGTTCTGCATGCGGGAAGCTCCGTTAGCGGTTGCTGGACATGAATTGTTTGCAGCGCGCCGAAAGCGGGTTTTCAAACACCTGCTGTGGCGATCCTTGCTCTTCTACCAGGCCCTGGTGGAGGAATACCACTTCGCTGGACACCTGACGGGCAAAGCCCATTTCATGGGTGACCAGCAGCATGGTGCGGCCTTCCTCGGCCAGTGCGCGGATGACATTAAGTACTTCCTGGACCATTTCCGGGTCAAGGGCAGAAGTCGGCTCGTCGAACAGGATCACCTTGGGCTGCATCGCCAGGGTGCGGGCAATAGCTGCGCGTTGTTGCTGGCCACCGGACAGTTGCGCCGGATAGGCATGGCGCTTGTCGGCAATGCCGACCTTGGCCAACAAGGCTTCGGCGACTTCGATGGCTTCGGCTTTGCTTTGACCGAGTACGCGGCGCGGCGCTTCGATGATGTTGTCGAGCACGCTCATGTGCGGCCAAAGATTAAAGTTTTGAAACACAAAACCAATCTCGCTACGCAGGCGATTGATCTGCTTGCCGTCGGCAGCGACTAGCTCGCCGTTCTTGGTGGCTTTGAGCTTGAGTTCTTCGCCTGCCACCAGGATCTGTCCCTGATGCGGGTTTTCCAGCAGGTTGATGCAACGCAGGAACGTGGATTTGCCGGAGCCGGAAGAACCCAGGATCGAGATCACGTCGCCGTCGCGGGCGGTCAGCGAGATGCCCTTGAGCACCTCAAGCTGTCCGTAGCGTTTGTGCAAATTGCGGATTTCAAGCGCGGGCGTGGCCTCAGCCATGTGCGTTCCTCATAGTGTTTCGCTCCTGCTGTTGGCGGCCTTCCTGGCGAGGCGGCCAAGCTAGCATAGCGTTTGAATGGCAGCCAACAGCGCTACGGGCGGTAAACGGAAGTGATGTGGCAGGTTGTCGCATCGCTACAGCAGACTGTCGCGCTGCTATCAAACGAACAGCCGTTTAAACCAGTTGCCCGGCGGGTGTCGCGTAAAAAAAGGCGCGATGTTGCCAGCTTTGACGGGGTGTTGGAAGCGCTAACCAGCCGAACGTTCCTGATCCGCCCTTTTATTGTGCGTCGAGCCTTTTCCGGGTGTGTTTCCGGTGCGCACATCCTTTCTCAAAGTGAGTCGCCGGGTAACGCTCTGGCAAAGTGCCATTGATTTCAATGGCTTGCGATGACTGTCCGGTCATCTCGAGATCGCCGTATTAGAAGGCTTTGAAATATTTTGGCGCAATTATTGCGTACAGAATCCAGAACGCCCCGTTGGTTTCTTTTTACGAGAAAGAATTCAAGGCGGCATGCACGCATTCGCTTTTCCTTACAAAGGTAGTTTCAATGAGCAGCACCCCAAGCTCCAATGGCCTCGAACAGGGGCTCAAACCGCGTCATGTGACCATGCTGTCGATTGCCGGAGTTATCGGTGCCGGCTTGTTCGTTGGCTCGGGTCACGCCATCGCCGCCGCAGGCCCGGCCGTGCTGTTGGCTTACGCTGCCGCCGGTATGTTGGTGGTACTGGTAATGCGCATGCTCGGCGAGATGGCTGTCGCTTCGCCAGACACCGGTTCCTTCTCGACGTACGCCGATCGCGCGATCGGTCACTGGGCTGGTTTCACTATCGGCTGGTTGTACTGGTGGTTCTGGGTCTTGGTTATCCCGCTGGAAGCCAACGCCGCCGCAACCATCCTGCACGCCTGGTTCTCGAATGTGG
>NZ_JBFULH010000476.1:0-3148 GCF_056400445.1 Pseudomonas sp. P5_B2
CCGGAAATCGTGCCACTGCCGTTCAAGCGCCCGGTGAGTTTTTCGACCATTGGCACAAACGGCCGCGCCACCGACAGATCCAGCCCACTCAAACGGAATGAACCGGTCAGCGGTTTGTTTTTCGGCAACGGATTGAGCTGCGCCTGGACCATCAATTCGCCGAGCTTGCCGCCAGCGAAATTGAGCTCGGTATCGATGCGTTTCGGTGTGAGTTTGCTGGTGAGTTTCAGCGTCTGATACGGGAAGTCCAGCCACTGGTCCTTCTCCTTCATGCGTAACGTGCCGCCGCTGGCGTCGATACTGATCAGGCCGTTCGGACCGCTGGCGGGCAGGTCCAGTTGCAGGTCGGCGTTGAGCCGGCCCTTCCAGGCGAAATCTTTCGGTAGCCACTGCGCCAGGCTTTCAATCGGGAACTGCTTGAGGTGAAAACGCAGCTTCGGCTCCGGCATCAAACGCTGGTCTTCACCGCACAGGCTGGCCGGGCCGGACATCCAGCAATGAGCGCCGAGGTTGATTTTGCCATCCGCCAGCCGTTCCAGTTTCGCCGGGCCTTGCAGTCTCCAGTCTTGCCCGCCGGTCTGGATGTCACCGCTGGTCAGGCGTCCACGCCAGTTGCCTTGGTCCAGCGCACCGTCGAGGCCGAGGGCCAGTTTTAATTGCGGTCCTTGCAGGTCAAGACTGAGTTTCTGGTTTTTGATGTCGCCTTGGCCGCTGGCGGTCAGCATTCCCAGCGACATATCACCGGCCTGGATGCCGCCGCCCTTGAGGTCGATGTTCGCCCGTTGCGCACTGTCGAGGGTCGCGTCGAGGTTCAGGCTTTTCAGGCGATTGTCATCGAAAACCAGTTGCGAGCCTTGCAGCCCGAGCTTGCCTTGCGGCGCCTTGAGCGTGCCGGCGACATCGATGCGACCGTTCAATTGACCGCGCAGTTGCGGCCAGAGCTGGGCCAGGCGCGGCATCTTGATATCGATCTGGCCGGCTAGTTTCTGTTGCAGGCTGCCCTTACCGTTGATGCTGTTTTCGCCGAGGCGGATTTGCAGCGCAGTGAGGTTCCATTGCTCGCCGCCGCCATCAGCCTTGGCCTGTATAACAGCCGGTTGCCCACGCAGTTTGCCTTTGAGATCGAGGTCAGCATTGAGGCTGAGTTTGTCATTCTTCATCTCGCCTTTGCTGCGCAACGGCCCGGCCAGCGTGCCCGGCAATTCTGCCACCCAGTACGCCGGGTTGATCGCCGACAGGTCGAGCGCTGTGTCCCAGGCAATGCCGTTGGAAAACTGCAGGTTCAAATGCCCGTCGGCCTTGCCCTGCCCCGCCTGGAGCTGGATTTGTTGCAGATAGATTTTGCTCAGATCGCCGCTGAACGGGCTGTTCAGGGTGAATGCGCCGGCCGGGCCATCCAGCGCCGCAGTGAAGCTGCCGAGGTATTTTCCATCGGTGTAGGAGATGACCCCATTGAAACTGCGCAACGCTACGTCCGGTTCGTCGATCAGCGGATAGAGGCGGTGCCACGGAAAATCCAGCCAGTCGATTTTCGCATCGGCGCTCAGGCCTTTGCTCCAGTCGAGGGTGCCGCTGACCTTGAGGCTTTGCTTGTCGTTGGCAGTGAGGTCCAGGCCGGCGATCTGTGCGCCGTTGGCGTCGACCTTGCCTTGCAGCAGCAACGCGACCGGGCCTTGCTCGGCGGGCAGCGTGGCTTTGCCGAGCAACTGGTAACCGTTTTTCAGGTCGCCGTCGCCGGTGAGTTCCAGTTGATTGAGTTGCAAGGTGTCTGGCAAATCGACGGCGGGTTTGAAGCCGTCGGCGGTGATTCGTACCTTGGCCGGCAGGTTGTCCGCCAGCGGTTGCAGTTCACCGGTCAGTTGCCCGTTCAAGTAACCGCTGCTGTCGGCTTTCAGGTTCAGGGTTTTCAGCAGGTCGCCGTCTACTTTCAGCACCAGCGCCCAAGGTTCGGGAGCCGGCAGGGTCAGGTTGCCTTCAGCCTTGAGCGGCCAATTGCCGGTGGGTTGCAGCAGGCCGGAGAGGTTCAGGCTCAGGTCATCGCGTTGCAATTTCACCGAGTCGATCTGCAAGCCCTGCGCCGTCCAGTGCGCCGCCAGTTTCAGACCTTTGAGCGCTTCGCTACCGTTGAACAGCAGGCTGCCGACCTGGACATCGCCGAGTTCTATGGCCAACGGCAATATCAGGTCTGGAAGGCTGATCGGTCCGCTGCTTGTTTCATCGGCACCGGGTGGAAATTGCAGGATGACCTGATCGGCTTTCAGTTGCTCGATGCACAGCGTCATGCGTGTCAGGCACAGCGGCGACCAGGCGAAAATCGCTTTGCTCAACTCGACCCGGCTGGTGTCCTGCTGCCACACCAGATGATCGGCACTCCACTGCCCGGCCAAACGGCCCTGGAAGTTTTCGACGCTCAGGCCCGGCACAAAACCGAGCGCCCAACGGCTGCCGGTGGCGGAGCCTAATATCGTGGTGACGGCAACAACCACCAGCATCAGCAGCGCCAGAATTGCCAGCAGCGTTATTTTCAAACCACGATTCACAGCTCAGGCCCCATGGAAAAGTGCAGTCGAATGCCGCCGTCGTCATCCAGCGCGTGGGCCAGATCGAGGCGCAGCGGCCCCACCGGCGAGATCCAGCGCAGGCCGACACCCACCCCGGTCTTGAGGCTCGGTACTTCGAGTGAGTTAAAAGCGTTGCCCTGGTCAACGAAGGTCGCTACCCGCCATTTTTCGGCGATGGAGTATTGGTATTCGGCGCTCGCCGCCACCATGTAACGGCCGCCGATGCGGTCGCCCTCGGAGTTTTCCGGGGACAGGCTTTGATAGTCGTAACCGCGCACGCTTTGATCGCCACCGGCGAAAAACCGCAACGATGGCGGCACTGACTTGAAGCCATTGGTGGCGCTGCCGCCGACCTGTACCCGGCCCAGCAACCGGTGTTTCTCGAAAACCGTGGTCAGGCCTTTCACCAACGCGGTGCCGTACAACAGGTTGTTGTCTGAACCCAGGCCTTCTTTAGCCACTTTGGATTCGAATTGCAGGCGGTAGCCGTGGCTCGGATCGATGCGGTTGTCGCTTTTAAGGTAGGAGTAGCTGACGCCGGGCATCAGCAAATCACTCAACCCCGAGTCGTCACCCAGTTTGTAATC
>NZ_JBFULH010000477.1:0-3139 GCF_056400445.1 Pseudomonas sp. P5_B2
CTGCGGAGGAATATCCGGCTGCGGCTGCGGCTGCTCCACGACCATCGGCGGCTTGGCCAGTTGCTCCACGGCGGCCGCCACCGGTGCCAATTGCTCTTTGAATATAAGCGCAGAGGCGAGCCAGCAAGTCAGCGCGATCGCGAGAAATCCCAGCCACACACCGAGGGCAATGCTGCCGGTCAATTGCAGGGCATTCAGCTGGAACGGCAACGGGGGACGTGGGTTGGGGCGGTCGGGCATGGTTGCCTCCTGGCGAATGGTTGCAGGCGAGTGGCGATTGTCGCACGAAGATTAATCGCCGTCGGCTCTTCTGCACGAGGTAATTTATGCGGACAATCGGCGCCTTTGCCAACGGGAACCTGGAATGCCTGAACTGCCTCAAGTAAAAAACCGCTGGCGCTGGGATATTTTTTGCACCGTGGTCGACAACTTTGGCGACATCGGGGTGACCTGGCGCCTGGCTCGACAACTGGTGGCCGAGCACGCCATGGACGTACGTTTGTGGGTCGATGACCTGCGTGCTTTCGAGCGTCTGTGCCCCGAGATTGATATCCATACCGCACAGCAATGGCAGTCAGGTGTCGAAGTGCGCCAATGGCCAACCGAGTGGCCGGCCGCGGAAGCGGCGGATGTGGTGATCGCCGCGTTCGCCTGTCAGTTGCCGAATGCCTACATGGAGGCCATGGCTGCCCGGGAACACCCGCCGCTATGGATGAACCTCGATTACCTGAGCGCCGAGGACTGGGTGATCGGCTGTCACGGATTGCCGTCGGTCAAGTACAAAACGGTGCAGAAGTACTTCTTCTTCCCGGGGTTTCAGAAGGGCACCGGTGGTTTATTGCGTGAGAGAGGGTTGCTCGAGTGCCGCCGGCAGTTCCAGCAAAGTCCTGAGGCTCAACGAGAATTCCTTCAAGGGCTGGGGATTGATCGTGCCCCGAATGCGCAGTTGATTTCGCTGTTTGCCTATGAGAATGCCGGATTGTCGAGTTGGCTGGATGTGCTGGCCGCTGATTCGACGCCCACGCATGTGGTGGTGCCCGAAGGGCGGATACTCGGCGATGTCGAACGCTGGCTCGGCATTGAAGGGTTGGCCGCAGGTGCTCTGCATGTCCGTGACGGCTTGACTGTTCAGGTGCTGCCGTTCGTCCGACAGGATCAATACGATCAGTTGCTCTGGTGCTGCGATTTCAACGCCGTGCGTGGTGAAGATTCATTTGTTCGCGCCCAGTGGGCGGGCCGGCCAATGCTCTGGCACATCTATCAGCAGGAGGAAGACATCCACTTGGACAAGCTTGATGCGTTCCTCGCGCTGTACACAAAAGGCCTGTCCGAGCCTGCCAGCCAAGCGATCAACGGTCTTTGGCACGCATGGAATGCCGGGCATGATATGTCCGATCACTGGCGCTCGGCCCGCAAACACTGGCCAGAGCTGCAAAAACACGCCGAGGCGTGGTGTCTGGAACAAGCCTTGCAAGCCGATCTTGCCGCGGCGCTGGTACAGTTTTATGTAAATTGGATATGATACGCGGCCTAGATTTTTGTAAATCCCATCCAAATTCGGATATTCGCAATGAAAACTGGTAAAGAACTGAAACCCGGTACCGTGATCCGTCTCGAAAACGATCCTTGGCTGGTTCAGAAAGCTGAATTCACCAAATCCGGTCGTAACAGCGCGATCAT
Source organism: Pseudomonas sp. P5_B2 (assembly GCF_056400445.1). Classification (NCBI taxonomy): domain Bacteria; kingdom Pseudomonadati; phylum Pseudomonadota; class Gammaproteobacteria; order Pseudomonadales; family Pseudomonadaceae; genus Pseudomonas; species Pseudomonas sp. P5_B2. The sequence continues at coordinate 1,681 of NZ_JBFULH010000477.1, forward strand.
GAAGACCAAGCTGAAAAACCTGCTGACCGGTTACAAGACCGAGATCGTTTACAGCGCCGACGACAAACTGGACGACGTAATCCTCGACCGCAAAGAAGCGACCCTGTCCTTCATCAGCGGCGACACCTACACGTTCATGGACACCACCGACTACACCATGTACGAGCTGAACGCTGAAGACATCGAAGCCGTTCTGCCTTTCGTTGAAGAAGGCATGACCGATGTTTGCGAAGCGATCTTCTTCGAAGAGCGTCTGGTTTCCGTAGAACTGCCGACCACTATCGTGCGTCAGGTTGACTACACCGAAGGTTCCGCTCGCGGTGACACTTCCGGCAAGGTGATGAAGCCTGCCAAACTGAAGAACGGTACCGAACTGTCGGTAGCTGACTTCATCGAAATCGGCGACATGATCGAGATCGATACCCGCGAAGGCGGTTCCTACAAAGGCCGTGCTAAATAAGCACTGCTTGCGTAATGAAAAAGCCCGACCGTTGAGTCGGGCTTTTTTGTGGCTGCGCATAACGTGCGAACGATGCAAATCCCCTGTGGCAGCGGGCTTGCTCGCGAAAGCGGTGTGTCAGTCGACAAAAATGTTGACTGACGTATCGCCTTCGTGAGCAAGCCCGCCCCCACATTTGAACTGCGTTATTTCTTCAAGTGTTGTTTCAGTTCCTCAGAAGCTTGCAGCATCGCCGAGCGCACCGCCGGCACCTGGCTGACTACGTTGAGCAAACCGTAGTCGTGGATCATGCCGTTGTAGCGAACCGCCGTTACCGGCACCCCGGCCTCGTCGAGTTTGCGCGCATAGGCTTCACCCTCATCGCGCAGAACGTCAGCGCCTGCCGTCTGCACCAGCGCGGGAGGTAAGCCCTTCAGTTGAGCAGTGGTTGCCCGCAGTGGTGAGGCGTAAATCTCGTTACGCTGAATGGCGTCGGTGGTGTAGTTGTCCCAGAACCACTTCATCATGTTTTTACTGAGGAAGTGCCCTTCGGCAAACTGGTTGTAAGACGCGGTGTCGAAGTTGGCATCCGTCACTGGCCACAACAGCACCTGGAACTTGATCGCGGGAGTGCCCTTGTCTTTGGCCATCAGCGCAACCACTGCCGCCATATTGCCACCGACACTGTTACCGGCCACGGCCAGACGTTTGCCGTCGACGTTGATCTCTTTACCGTGCTCGGCCACCCATTGGGTCGCGGCATACGCCTGATTGATGGCCACCGGGTAATGCGCTTCCGGAGACGGGGTGTAATTGACGAACACCGCCACCGCGCCCGAACCCGTAACCAAGTCACGAACCAATCGCTCGTGGGTCGGGAAATCGCCCAATACCCAGCCACCCCCGTGGAAGAACATGAACACTGGCAGCTCGCCTTTGACCCCGGCCGGCCGGACGATGGTCAGGCTGAGCGGCTGGCCGTCGACTTGAATGGTCTTCTCGCTGATATCGGCTTTGGGC
>NZ_JBFULH010000478.1:0-3137 GCF_056400445.1 Pseudomonas sp. P5_B2
ATCTTACTGGCCGGATTCTCACCCCCAAACTCCGGCCTCTTACATCCATCCCCCCCAGGACACTCATTCAACCCCAGCGGATCAACCCACCCCGTCGGGTTTCGCGTGTACTGATACCCGTTTATCCCCCCCGCCAACCCACTCGGATCCGGTGTCAGATACCGCCCAAGATCCGAGTTGTAGTAACGATGCCGGTTGTAATGCAGCCCCGTTTCCGCGTCGAAGTACTGCCCTTGAAACCTCAGCGGTTGATCCAGTACCTGATGGCTATCGCGGTTCAGTCGGGTCAGGCGGCCGTAGGCGGTGTATTGCGCAGCCCAGATGATGTCGCCGCTGTAGTCGGTAAGTTCTTGCGGGGTGCCAAGGTGGTCGAGTTGGTAGTAGAACGGGCAGGCCTTGCGCGGGCCGTTGCCGTCGAGCATGGCGAGAGGGCGGAAGGTGCCGGGTTCGTAGACGTAGCTGCGATGGTGGTCCTGGCTGTGTTCGGCGATGAGGTGGTCGCCTTGCCAAAAAAACTCGGTGGTTTTGCTGTCGACGGTTTTGCTGATACGGCGGCCGAAGGCGTCGTAGCGGTAGGTCGCGCAGGTGCCGTTGGGCAGCGTGGCGCCGATAAGTCGATGCTGGCAGTCGTAGCGGTATTCGGTGACGAGTTTTTGCGCGGTACCTCGGCGTTCGCGGATCAGGTTGCCGAAGGCGTCGTAGTCGAAGTGGCGATCACCTTGGATCAACAGGCGATTGCCTTTGACGGCGGACGGGCCCGGTCGATCCTGCATCAGCAGGTTGCCGGCCGGGTCGTGGGCGAAGCTTTCGGGTTGTTGATCGCGGGAGTGTCGGACGCGGATCAGGCGATTGAGGGGATCGTATTGGTAATTTCGTTGGCCGTGGCGGGTGTCAGCGAGGGCGTCGAGATTGCCGTTGGCGCTGTAGGTAAAGTCGCGTCGGTATAGCGATTTCTGGTGTTGGCTGACCGCGTGGGCTTTCAGGCGACCTTGTTCGTCGTGCTCGTACTGGCTGTGTAACAAGCCTTGTTGGCGCTGCAACTCACGGCCGAGTTGATAGGTGTGGCTTGTAAGACGTGTGCCGTTGAGGTCGATGGCAGTCACTGCGCCACCCTTGGCGCGGTGGTAAGCGAGTTTGCTGTTGTCGGGCAGGCGCAAGTAGTTGAGTCGACCGCAAGCGTCGTAGCCGTAACGCAACGTGGCCCAACTCTGGTGTTCAGTGATCAGCCGGTTCTGGCTGTCGTACTCGAACTCCAAGGGGTGATCGTGGTTGTCATCGACGCTGACCAAGCGACCGAGGCTGTCGTAGTGGTATTCGACCTTTGTGCCGTCGGGCAGGGTTTTGATCAGCAGGCGACCGGCTGAGTCCCGTTGGTAACGCGTAACAAGCTGCGAGCCGTCATCGCCGAACTCGGTTTTTTCCAGCAGATGGCCATTGAGGTCATAGGCGTACGCGGTGCGTCGACCGTCAAACCCGCTTTCCTGTCGGATCAATCCACTGGGCGTGTAGTCCAGCTGATGGCGTTCGCCGGATTCGTTCTCGATTTCGGTCAGCAGCAGCCGTGCGTTGTCATAGCGATAACGCAGTTGCGTGCCGTCGGGGTTGATCCGGCGACTGAGCAGATGCAGGTCATCGTCGTACTCAAAGCGCGTGATCCGGCCCAGCTCATCGCGTGCGGCGGTGATCTTGCCGTAGGCGTTGTAGCTGAAGGCTCGGCTGGCGCCAGAAGGAAGAATTGTCTGAATCAGTCGGCCAACGGCGTCCCACTGGTAGTGGGTGACAGCACCGTGTTCGTCCTGACGGGTAATTTGCCGTCCCAGAACATCGTAGGAAAACCGCCGCTGACCACCGTTCGGCAGGGTTTCCTCGATCAGTTGCCCGATAGCATCCCGAATGAAAACGTGACGACCGCTGTCCGGATAACGGATCGACAGCAGTCGTCCTTGAGCGTCGTAGTGGTAGTGGGTGATCTGGCCCTCGGGATCGATGGCCTCGGTAACATCGCCCTGAGTATTTCGTTGATATTTCCATACCGCTTTGCCGCGATAGCACGCATGCAGGAAACCGTTGCGGTACTCGTAGGACGTTGGCTCACCTTCCGGTGGAATCAGCGCAATCAGCCGCCCGATGTCGTCATAGCGGTATTGAGTAATCGCCCYCAGCGGCCCCGTTTCGGCAATCAGCTGTCCCTTGTGGTCATACGTCTTGAGGTGCTCGGCACCATCCGGCTCAACCCGGCGCAGCAGCCGCGCCGTGTCGTCATGGACATACACTTCCTCGCTGCCATCAACGTTTTTAACCTGAACTGCGCCGTTGTCGTCCCAGGCATAGCGCGTATCCATTTGCGCGAACGTCGCCCAGTGCCGAATGCATCGTGCGGCTTTGCCGGACCGTTCCCACTCCCAAAAGAAACTTGCCCCACCAGCCAGTTGCCGCTGGAGGATCACGTGCTGGTCGTCGTAGTCGTACCGTTCGCTTTCCCCGGCGGCATTGGTCGCTTCGATCAGTCGCTGTCGGGCGTCGTAGCGGTAGGCAATCAGCGTTTGCTCTGTGCGCCAGGCGTCATCCGCCGTGTCGGCAGGGTGAAACGATTGATACTCGACAGCGATGATGTGCTGGCGCTCGTAGCGCAACAGCAGCGAGCGACCGGCGCCGTTGTCGAGGCGCTGGATGCGATCCTGACGATCACGGGTGATGTGCAGCCGGTTGTTGTAGGCGTCGCTGATCGTGGTCAGCCGCCCATTGCGAAAGTGATAAAAGCGCACCGTCTCGCCAGCCGGGGCGAGCACTAATTCATCAGTTTGATCCCCGAGATAAATCGCCGCCCGCGACAGACTGTTGTGAATGGCCGGACGTTCCTGGCTGGGTAGCGGAAATGTCGTGCGGCGGTTTTCATGGTCGACCCAGACGACATGTTCTGCGTCCAGTTCCAACCGGTGCGCCAGCGAATGACTCCAGCCCCAGCCCAGTCCGCAATCGACTTCCACTGCGCTGGTTCGGTACAGCCGGGTGAACGCAAAGGGCAGTAAACCGTTGAGCGAACCATCGTCCAGGGTCAGCAGTTCTTCGCCGGTGACCATCGACACCGGGCAGCCGTTGGTGCAGGTGAGGGGGGCGCAATCGGCGCTGTCACCGTT
>NZ_JBFULH010000479.1:0-3133 GCF_056400445.1 Pseudomonas sp. P5_B2
GCTTGGCGCAAGCCACATTATCCCCGAAGCCGAAAAACACATCATGTGAACACCACAAAACCCAATGTGGGAGCAAGCCCGCTCCCACATTGGGTTTGCAGCGTCTATAAGGTTAGCGTTACTTGACCTGCCGCTGCGGCGCCTTGTGCACCATGGTGTAAGCGTAATCCACGCCCATGCCATACGCGCCACTGTGTTCCAGCACCAATTCCATCACGGCTTCGTAGGTGTCTTTGTGTGCCCAGTCACGTTGGTACTCGAGCAGCACCTGTTGCCAGGTCACCGGCACTGCACCGGCCTGAATCATCCGCTGCACCGACATGTCGTGCGCTTCTTTGGTGGTACCGCCGGAAGCGTCCGTGACGATGTACACCTCGTAACCTTCAGCCAACGCTTCCAGTGCCGGGAAGGTCAGGCAGACCTCGGTCCACAGAGCGGCAATGATCAGTTTTTTGCGTCCGGTGGCTTTCACCGCGTCAACCAGCGCCTTGTCTTCCCACGAGTTCATCGATGTACGCTCGATCGGCTTTTGCTCCGGGTGAACCGCCAGCAGCTCGGGCCAGATGTAACCGCTGAAGCTTTCGGTTTCGACCGAGGTGAAGATGGTCGGCACATTGAAAATCTTCGCGGCCTTGGCCAGGCCTACCGTGTTGTTCTTCAGCGTTTGACGATCAATCGACTGCACGCCGAACGCCATTTGTGGCTGGTGGTCGATCAGGATCAGGGCGGAATTGGTTGGGTTGAGCAGTTCACGGATAGACATGGCGCGTTCCTTTTGATGTCGATTTTCAAAGTGAGTAAGGGGTGAGTCGACGTTGCCTTCAGCGGCGTTGTCGTCGGCTTGGATGTCACTTTAGGGGCTGGCATAGAAAGGGACAATTCCCTAAAATCGAGAATCATTGATTCTAAAACAGGGACAATCATGGACCGCATCGAATGCATGCGCGCCTTTGTCGTCACGGTCGGCGAAAACGGCTTCGCCGCCGCTGCACGGGCAATGGATGTGCCGCGATCAAAAGTCAGCAAACAGATTCAGGCGCTGGAGGACGCGATCGGCGTGCAATTGCTGCAGCGCACCACCCGCAGCCTGCACCTGACCGAGGCTGGCGCCGAATACTTCGACGCGGCACGCGAAGTGCTGGCCTCGCTGGACGAGGCCGAACAGCGCGCGCGTAACGGCATCGGCGAATTGCGCGGGGTGTTGCGGGTCAATGCGCCGATGTCCTTTGGCTTGCGCCGACTGGGGCCATTGATCCCGCTGTTTCATGAGCAGCACCCGAACATCGAGCTGCAACTGGTGCTCAGCGACCAGCAGGTAGACCCGGTGCGCGGTGGTTTCGACGTGACCATCCGCATTGCCAGCCTGCCGGACTCGACGATGATTGCCCGGCAACTGGCGCCAGCCCCGCGAATCCTGGTGGCATCCCCGGCCTATCTGGCGCGCGCCGGCATGCCGCAGACCCCACAGGACTTGCGCGCGCACCAGTGCCTCAATTACGGGTATCTGCAAAGCGGTGTCAGCCTGCAGCTGTGCAACGGCCAGGAAACCCAGCGGGTCAACGTGACCGGCCCCTTGCACGCCAACAACGGCGACTTGCTCGCTCAGGCCGCCGAAGCTGGCATGGGCATCGCCTTGTTGCCTGACTTCATTGTCGAGGATGCGCTGGCGGCAGGCCGCCTGGTGCCAGTGATGTGTGAATGGCAGGCGCCTGCGATCACCATTAACGCGGTGTACCCTTCGGCACGGCGGGTCCCACAGAAGACCCGCACGTTTATCGAGTTTTTAGTGGCGCAGTTGGCAGAGAAGTAATACACACCTCCTGCTCGCGAAGGCGGAGTGCCAGTCGATATAGATGTTGGCTGTTACATCGCTATCGTCGGAACGCCGCCCGGAGCCGACTCGCTCCCACAGGGTCAGGTATCTATTTTCCGAAGATGCGGTGCACCTGAACCGCGTCGGCGCTACCGTTCTGTTCAAGCGCGAGAAAATACTTCAGCTGCCATTGCTGCGTCCTGATCGCCTGTTTTGCGACAGGCCTGGCCCACGGCGGATAGACGCGAATCGCGCGCTTGCCACCGACACCGTCAATCGACATGACCCCTTTGGCGGCCAATACCTTCTGATCGAACACAAACTGTCCGCGGTGCGTGTCATCAGCAACGCTTACCACCACAAAAGCGACGCCATCGCCGGTGTCGAACGGTGCGATCTCGCTGACCGACGTCGGCCGCTTCCATAGCGTGACGAACTGGCCAATCTTGGCCGGCGTGGTTTTCGCCACACGGAAGACCACCACCTGGTCATCGAGGCCGAGGCGGCAGGCGTCGTATTCGGCACTCTCCGGCTCGCGTTGAGCCTGCTGCGTCACTGTCATGCCTGCTGGTGTGTACACCTGCTCGATGGCGGCGACCAGTTGGTGTGGAAGGTTATCGCGGTGCTTGAGGAATGGCACTGATCGGATCATAGATTATTGAGAACCCACTTTTGAACTGCCGCAGTGTCATTTATATCTCCATCAAAAACAAATTGCGGATCATAACTTTGATTATTTCCTCGCACTCGCCCCCTCCATACCTTTAACGGAATCCAGAACTGCGCGCCGCTCGGCAGTGTTTGCGACCCTATATCAATATAAAGTGTATCGCCGCTCGTTGACGCCCCGAAATGAACAACCTCCGGAATAGCAAGAACGATGCCTGCGAAGTCCAGGCAGGCACTCGCGCAAAATGAGTCAGTCACCAGTGCAAGCCTGCCTTTAAAAGCTTGGGTATTGAATCCTCTCGATCCTTCTTGATCGACCGAGGAAGTGCTCGGCTGTCGCAACCAGTCTTTCTTCTCGCGAAGTGCGAGCTCCATCAACTTGGTTAAGCTGAAAACAAATTTATAAGCCTCACTATTTTTCCCATAGTCTCTTCCCATGGCAGTTAGAGCTTGATTGAGCGTTGATAGTGCAAAAGGAGAAACTCGCCACATCGCATATGCACGAGATGACTCGCTCAAATTATTTACCAATTGCGAGCCCAACAGAGCAGAAAGTATTTCAGCACCAACCAGGCTGTTGCCACCGCGATTGCCTCGTGTATCAAGCACAACCAGATTGGCATCCTTGAGAGTCTTGATGACATCGAGCAT
>NZ_JBFULH010000480.1:0-3127 GCF_056400445.1 Pseudomonas sp. P5_B2
GCCGAGGAGCTGGGCTACTCGCCGGCGTATATCAGTAAACGTATATCAGTGCTCGAAACGACCCTTTCGACACGGCTGTTRCACCGCACGACAAGACGTATTGCGTTGACCGACGATGGTGAGCGGGTGAGGGGGTGGGCCGAGAAGTTGCTGGGGGATTTCGATGATTTTGTCGGTGAAATTTCCGAGGCCCGGCACCAGCCTATGGGTTCTTTGCATATTTGCAGCAGCTTTGGTTTCGGGCGAAACCACGTCGCGCCGGCGATCTGCAAGCTGTCACAGACTTATCCCAAGCTAGACATCCGCCTGGACGTATTCGATCGAGTTGTCGATATCGTCGGTGAGGGTTTCGACCTGGAGATTCGAGTGGGGGATGACCTTCCGGGTCAGCACCTTGGACGCAAGCTGGTCAGTAATCGCCGGGTGTTGTGCGCAACACCAGAGTACTTGGAACGACGGGGCACGCCACATTCGCTGGATGACTTGAAACTCCATGATTGCCTGGTGCTGAAAGAGCGCAATAACGCCTTCGGCGTGTGGAGTCTGACCAAGGACGGGCAGGAGGAGTCCGTACACGTCAGCGGCCCGTTGTCCTCAAACAGTGGCGAGATTGTATTGGAGTGGGCGTTGAGCGGCGGCGGGATACTGTTGCGCTCGATGTGGGATGTGAAACCCATGCTGGAGCAAGGACGATTGGTGCAAGTGCTTGATGAGTACACTCAGAGCGCCAATGTCTGGGCGGTCTATCCAACCCGGTTAAGCGAATCGGCAAAGTTGCGCATCTGCGTCGAGTTTCTGGAAGAGTATTTCGGCGATTTATCCGTTGGCTGATGCCAGGCGGCAGGTTCAAACAAATGAACTGCCGCCAGGCATTTCTGATCAGCTCAACCAGGGATTTTCCGTCAGGTGCCGAGCTTCAAAACGTCGAATTTGATCGGCACGTTGCAGCGTGGTGCCAATCGCATCCAGTCCCAGCAGCAGAGACTGCTTGCGCAGCTCGTCGATCTCGAAGGGGATCAGCGTGCCGTCAGCCAATTCAATCGTTTGCTCTGGCAGATTCACGCTGATCCGCGCCGTCACCGGGTTACTGATGACTGCTGCAACTCGCTTCAACTGAGCTTGCGAAAGCTGAATCGCCAACACACCATTGCGCTGGCAGTTGTCGTAGAAAATCCCGGCGAAGCTGGTGCCGATCAGTGCTCTGATACCCACTTGCTTCAGACCCCAGACCGCATGCTCGCGACTCGACCCACACCCAAAGTTCGGGCCCACCACCAAAAAGGCAGCATCGATCCAGGCGGTCTGGTTAAGGATGAACTCGGGATTGGGTTCGCCTGAGTCAAGAAAGCGCAGGTCGAAAAACAAGCCCCGATCCAGCCCCTTGCGATCAATCCCCTTGAGAAACTGTTTGGGCATGATGACGTCGGTATCGATGTTGGACGCTAGAAACGGCGCGGCAGCGCCACTTACTGTGTCGAAAGGTTGCATGCTTCAAGCCTCCAAAGCGAAAGAACGAACGTCTGTCAGGTGACCGGTGATCGCAGCAGCGGCGACCATGGCCGGGCTCATCAAATGGGTACGCGCGCCTGCGCCTTGACGACCTTCGAAGTTGCGGTTGGTGCTCGATGCACAGCGATCTCCTGGTGCCAGAACATCGTCATTCATGGCCAAACACATTGAACAACCTGATTGGCGCCATTCAAAACCGGCATCAAGAAAAATCTGCGCAAGCCCTTCGTCTTCAGCCTGGTTACGAACCAGCGTCGAACCGGGAACAATCATTGCGCGTACATGCGCAGCCACTCGCTTGCCGCGCACGACACGCGCAACGTCTCGCAAGTCTTCAATCCGTGCATTCGTGCATGAGCCAATAAATGCATGGCTGATCACCACATCGCTGAGCGGCATGCCCGGCTCCAGGCCCATGTAGTTAAGGGCACGCTGCATACTTTGACGTAAAATCAGATCGGGTTGGGCCGCAGGGTCGGGCACATGACTACCCACCGGTGCCGCCTGATCGGGACTGGTGCCCCAGGTGACCATGGGTTCCAGATCATTAACATTGAGCGCCACTTCGCGATCAAAGACAGCGCCTTCGTCGCTATACAGCTCTTTCCACTTTTCAACTGCCTGCTTCCACACTTCGCCTTGAGGCGCGCGTGGTTTGACTTGCAGATAGGCGAAGACTTTGTGGTCCGGCGCCATGAACGCCCCCCGGGCTCCTGCCTCGACTGCCATGTTACAGATGGTCATCCTGGCTTCGACACTGAGGTCAGTGATCGCCGGCCCAGCGAACTCGATCGCGTAGCCGGTGGCACCCGAAGCGCCGATTTTTTCAATCAGCGCCATGATGATGTCTTTGGACGTTACACCGGTGCCCAGCAGTCCTTCTACGGTGACTCGCATGGTCTTCAAACGCTTGTAGACCAAGGTTTGCGAGGCCAGCAAATGTTCGATTTCAGAAGTACCGATGCCGAATCCGAATGCGCCCAACGCGCCATAGGTCGTGGTATGGCTATCACCTGCAGCGACGACCATGCCCGGCAAAATGAAACCTTGCTCGGGCGCTACGACGTGTTCGATACCCTGACGWTTGTCGAGCACATCAAACAATTCGATTCCAAAGTCGCGGCAGTTTTCTTCGAAGTACGAGACCTGTAGTGCGCCACCCGCATCAGGCATGGTTGCGATACGAACCGGCGCAGTCGGATTCACATGATCGACCACCGCCAGCGTAGCGCTCGGGCGCCAGACGTTACGGCCTGCTTCGCGCAAACCGCTGAACGCCTGTGGGCTGGTGTATTCGTTGGCGACTTGGCGATCAATGTAAAGAAGCACATGGCCTTGATCATCAAGCGGACAAACCGTGTGGCTATCGATGTGCTTCTGGTAGAGCGTTCGAGGGCTGTTCATGGCTGGGTTCTTTCTCTGTCTTGTTCGAGATCACGGGTTCAACATGCCTACAGCATATTGATCCCTCATCGCGCATCAAGAGCATGAAAGTGAACGCGTTAAACACGAACTGTGAGCAATCGACCTATCACTCTTTCAGTGCAGTACCACCCAATCAGCATTTCAAGCTTTGAAGATCATCAATGCAGCGCAGAGCACCAGGAACAAGCAAAAC
>NZ_JBFULH010000481.1:0-3124 GCF_056400445.1 Pseudomonas sp. P5_B2
GCGCAGGGCTTGGGCGGAAGCTTTGCCTTTAATATTCAGAACGAATTCAGAGTCGCTAAATTGGGGCAGGATCATGGAAAGGTGTTGCCAATAGAGGCGCTTTTCTACGTCAACGATGCGGGTAAGGCGGGCGCGCAATACGACCAGCGGGATTTCAAGACGCAGACCGGTATCTGGATCCCCATCATTCGGATCACGCTTCCGCAGGTTCCGACCGCTGATGTTAACTTCCAGTTCTTTGCTGCCGATCAGGCTATCGCCTCCTGATTGAACAATCGGGCCGTACTCTTGCAAGAGCACGACCCGGTGAAAGTATATCGGTCAGGCCAGCGCAACCTCGGCAGGCGATACAATACTGGTCTTGCCGCCACGGGATTTGCCGGAGCTCAAATACTCGGCAATTGATTCCTGAGTCACCTCACCCAGGAACACCCGCTCCGCATCCAACACCGGTAGCCACGAGCGGTTGAACTCATACATGCGCGAAAGCAGGATGCGCAAATGCTCGTCGTACGCTGCGGTAGCGTTGAACTCACGCAGATACTGCGCGCAAGTCCCGGTCTGACGGTGCAGGTCGCGACGACGCACATAACCCAATGCCTTGTTCTCAGCACAGGTCACCACCACATAACGACGGTCCAGTTCGTCCATCAACTCCAGCGCTTCAGCTACCGGTGTTTCCGGACTGACCGACGGCGCGTTGTCCGCTGCGTCTTCGGCTTTCACCAGCAATAGACGTTTGAGCGTGCTGTCCTGACCGACGAAGTTGCTGACGAAATCATCCGCCGGGTGCGCCAGCAGCGTGTCCGGGTGATCGATCTGCAACAGCTTGCCGGCGCGGAAGATCGCAATCTTGTCGCCCAGCTTGATCGCTTCGTCGATGTCATGGCTGACCATGATCACGGTCTTGTTCAGCGCACGCTGCATCTCGAAGAACTCGTTCTGGATCATTTCACGGTTGATCGGGTCGACCGCGCCGAAGGGTTCATCCATCARCAACAGCGGCGCATCCGCCGCCAGCGCGCGAATCACGCCGATCCGCTGCTGCTGACCGCCGGACAATTCGCGCGGGTAACGATTGAGATACTGCTTGGGTTCGAGCTTGATCATGCTCATCAACTCGCGGGCGCGGTCGTGGCATTTCTGTTTGTCCCAGCCCAGCAGGCGCGGAACGATGGTGATGTTTTCCTCGATGGTCATGTTCGGGAACAGACCGATCTGCTGGATCACGTAGCCGATGTTGCGGCGCAGGGTCACCTCGTCGAGATCGGTGGTGTCGTCGCCGTTGATCAGGATCTTGCCCGAGGTCGGTTTGATCAGGCGGTTGATCATTTTCAGCGTGGTGCTTTTGCCACAACCCGATGGCCCGAGGAACACACAAATTTCGCCTTCGTTGACGGTCAGGCTTACCGAGTCCACGGCTTTCACATCTTTGCCGTTGCTTTGGAAGGTCTTGCTGAGGTTTTGAAGTTCGATCATTTGAGCAGTCCTTTTGGAGTCAGCGTGCGTTGCAGCCATTGCAGAAGCAGGTCGGCGAAGATGGCCAGGAGACTGACCAGCACGGCGCCGACGATCAGCATCGACATGTCGCTGCGGCTGATGGAAGCGAGAATGAGGACGCCGAGGCCACCGGCGCCGATGGTCGCGGCGATGGTCATGACACCGATGTTCATGACCACGGCGGTGCGCACGCCAGCGAGGATCACTGGCACGGCAATCGGCAGTTCAACCATGCGCAGGCGCTGGCCGAAGGTCATGCCGATGCCGCGCGCGGCTTCGCGAATACCCGGTTCCACGCCGGTGAGGGCGAGGTAGGTGTTACGCATGATCGGCAGCAGCGAGTACAGAAACACGGCGGTGATCGCCGGCATCGGGCCCAGGCCTTGGCCGAATTTGGAGTAGAACGGCAACAGCAGGCCAAACAGGGCAATCGACGGTACGGTCAGCAGCACCGTGGCGCTGGCCTGCAAGGGACCTGCGAGCGTCGGGAAGCGAGTCATCAGAATGCCCAGCGGCACGCCGACCAGAATCGCCAAGGTCACGGCGATACCGACCAGAGTGATGTGTTGCCAAGTCAGATGCAGTACCAACGGCCAGTCGAGATGGGAAAAGGCGCTCAGAAATTCCATGTCTTTTCCTCCTCAGTTGATGGGGTGTTGGCGCAGGAAATCGGCGGCAACGGATGAAGGGCTTTCGTGATCGACATCGACTCGCGCATTGAGCTGACGCATGGTCGCGTCGTCGAACAGTTCCGCCAGCGGCTTGAGTTCTTCGGCCAGTTTTGGATGTGCGTCGAGGTAGACCTGACGCACCACCGGTGCGGCGGTGTAGTCGGGGAAGTAGTGCTTGTCGTCATCGAGCAGTTTCAGCTTGAAGGCATTCAATCGGCCGTCGGTGGTGTAGACCAGGCCGGCAAACACCTGGCCATTGCGCAGGGCTGTGTAGACCAGCCCGGCGTCCATCTGGCGGATGTTGTTGCGGGTCAGGTTCATGCTGTAGAGGTCGACCATGCCGTCCAGACCGTCGGAACGGTTAGCGAACTCGGTGTCCAGCGCTACCAGGTGATTGTCCTTATCCTCAGCTTGCAACACCGTGTTCAGCTCGCTGATGGTGTTGATCTGCGGGTAAGCCTTGGCGGTGGTTTCCGGCAGCGCCAGGGCGTAGGTGTTGCTGAACTTCGACGGGGTGAGCCAGATCAGGCCTTTTTTCGCGTCRAGTTCTTTCACCTTGGCGTAGGACTGAGCGCTGTCGAGTTTTTCAGTGACATGGTTGTAAGCCACCAGCGACACGCCGGTGTATTCCCACATCAAATCCAGCTGGCCACTTTCGTGGGCGCTGCGGGCCAGATTGCTGCCCAGACCACCGGTCACCCGAGTGTCGTAACCCTTGGTGCGCAGGTATTGAGCGGTGATTTCCGCGAGCAGGGTTTGTTCGGTGAACACCCGGGCACCGATGCGGATTACCGGTTTTTCAGCGGCGTGGGTAAATCCTGCGAACAGCAGGACGCAGCCTAGTAAAAAGCTAAATTTCTTCATAACGATTTCCTTTGCCGAGGCTTAAGACGGGCGCAAGCCGCGTTCGAGCCAGAGGCGGCTGGCGAGTGTCACCAGACCGTCGAGCAGCA
>NZ_JBFULH010000482.1:0-3122 GCF_056400445.1 Pseudomonas sp. P5_B2
ATGATAAGTTCCTCATTTCATACAAATATATGAAGGTTCTTCTTTAAGGAACTTTTTGCTTTTTCCAAGACTTCGGATCCCCACTAACTAGAGCTTTTTATCACATGGCCGAAAACCCTGTTTTTGAGCGTGCGACGCGATTTTTGTCAGCGCTCCGGCATTGTCAGGTACTCGGGCTGCGGGTACACAGCGCCAGTAATGACGGACTAACGGTCATCCTGCCGTACAGCCCACAAATCGTTGGCAACCCTCAAACTGGCGTGATCCACGGCGGTGCGCTGACATCGTTGATGGATACTGCCTGCGGCATGTCGACCCTGTGCGTGCTGCCCGAATTTGAAGTCTGCCCGACCCTGGATCTGCGCATCGACTACATGCATGCCGCTGAACCGCATAAAGATGTCTACGGTTTTGCCCAATGCTACCGAGTGACCACTGATGTGATATTTGCTCGCGGTTTCGCCTATCAGGACGATCCCGAGCACCCCATCGCCCACGTTGTCGGCACGTTCATGCGTATGGGCAAAGCCATCAAAGGCACTAAAGGCTTTGGCGGCGCCATCGCAGGAGGTGCGCAATGACTGATTCCTTCAAGGAACAACTGCAACAGGCCCACGAGGAGGGCGACTACGCGTCACTTTTGCACCTGATTCCTTACGCYAAACTGATCGGTGTCGAATGTTCACGGGTGGGGGATGATCTGCTGTTTCGCTTGCCAGCCAACAAGGACAACATTGGTAACCCGTTGTTGCCGGCGATTCATGGCGGCGTGATTGCCGGGTTCATGGAGCTTTCGGCCGCACTGCACCTGCTGATTTTCACCGGCTCACCGGGGGTGCCGAAAATCATCGACTTCTCTCTCGATTACCTGCGCGCCGGGCATTTCCGTGATACCTGGGCCAAATGTCAGGTGTGCCGACAGGGTCGCCGGGTCGCCAACGTAGCCGTTACTGCGTGGCAAAGCACCGAATCCGAGCCCATTGCGACGGCCCGTGCCCATTTCAAAATTGAAGAGCCCTTGAAATCCTGAACACAGCCCCCAACTCTGATGACAACCCGCCGCCGACCCTGAAGGTCGCGGCCACTGCCATCTGATTGGAGTTTGATGACCATGAGTGTGGAAACTCAAAAGGAAACCCTGGGCTTCCAGACCGAGGTGAAGCAACTGCTGCACCTCATGATCCATTCGCTGTATTCCAACAAGGAAATTTTCCTTCGCGAATTGATCTCGAACGCCTCTGACGCTGTCGACAAATTACGTTTCGAAGCCCTGTCCAAGCCTGAATTGCTGGAAGGTGGCGCCGAACTGAAAATCCGTGTGAGCTTCGACAAAGACGCTAAAACCGTCACCCTCGAAGACAACGGCGTTGGTATGAACCGTGAAGAAGCGATCACTCATCTGGGTACCATCGCCAAATCCGGCACAGCCGACTTCATGAAACACCTGTCTGGCGATCAGAAGAAAGATTCGCACCTGATCGGTCAGTTCGGTGTGGGTTTCTACTCTGCATTCATCGTCGCCGACAAAGTCGACGTGTTCAGCCGTCGTGCCGGTGATGCCGCCAGCGAAGGCGTGCACTGGTCGTCCAAGGGCGAAGGCGATTTCGAAGTTGCCACTGTTGAGAAAGCCGAGCGCGGCACTCGCATCGTTCTGCACCTGAAGTCCGGTGAAGACGAATTCGCCGATGGCTGGCGTCTGCGCAAMATCATCAAGAAGTACTCCGACCACATCGCTCTGCCGATCGAGTTGCCGAAAGAAGTGGCCGCCGCTGAAGGTGAAGAGCAGCCGGCCGTTGAATGGGAAACCGTCAACCGCGCCAGCGCCCTGTGGACCCGTCCTCGCACCGAAGTGAAGGACGAGGAATACCAGGAGTTCTACAAGCACGTTGCTCACGATTTCGAGAACCCGTTGAGCTGGAGCCACAACAAGGTCGAAGGCAAGCTCGAGTACAGCTCGCTGCTTTATGTGCCGGCCCGTGCTCCGTTCGATCTGTACCAGCGTGAAGCGCCGAAAGGCCTGAAGTTGTACGTGCAGCGCGTGTTCGTGATGGACCAGGCCGAGTCGTTCCTGCCGTTGTACCTGCGTTTCATCAAAGGCGTGGTCGATTCCAATGACCTGTCGTTGAACGTGTCGCGGGAAATCCTGCAGAAAGACCCGATCATCGATTCGATGAAGTCGGCGCTGACCAAGCGCGTTCTGGACATGCTGGAAAAACTGGCGAAGAACGAGCCGGAGCAATACAAGGGCTTCTGGAAGAACTTCGGTCAGGTCATGAAAGAAGGCCCGGCAGAAGACTTCGCCAACAAAGAGAAAATCGCTGGCCTGCTGCGTTTCGCATCGACCAACGGTGATGAAGGCGAGCAAGTGGTGGGTCTGGCCGAATACCTGGCTCGCGCCAAGGAAGGTCAGGACAAGATCTACTACCTGACCGGCGAAACCTACGCGCAAGTCAAAAACAGCCCGCACCTGGAAGTCTTCCGCAAGAAAGGCATCGAAGTGCTGCTGCTGACCGATCGCATCGACGAGTGGCTGATGAGCTACCTCAGCGACTTCGACGGCAAGAGCTTCGTTGACGTGGCGCGCGGTGATCTCGACCTGGGCAATCTGGACTCGGAAGAGGACAAGAAAGCTGCGGAAGAAGTCGCCAAGTCCAAAGAAGGTCTGGTTGAGCGTCTGAAAACCGCACTGGGTGACTCGGTTGCTGAAGTACGGGTTTCTCACCGTCTGACCGATTCCCCGGCGATTCTGGCGATCGGCGAGCAGGACCTGGGCATGCAGATGCGTCAGATCCTGGAGGCCAGTGGTCAGAAGGTTCCGGAATCGAAGCCAATCTTCGAATTCAACCCGGCTCACCCGCTGATCGAGAAGCTCGACAACGAGCAGAGCGAAGAGCGTTTCGGCGACCTGTCGCATATTCTGTTCGATCAGGCGGCCTTGGCTGCCGGTGACAGCTTGAAGGATCCGGCCGCGTATGTACGCCGTCTGAACAAGCTGTTGGTTGAGCTGTCAGTTTAACTGAGTTGTAAAAAAAACCCGCTTAGGCGGGTTTTTTTCATTCTGGCTGATCGTTCCCACGCTCCGCGTGGGAATGCCTCTAGGGACGCTCCGCGTCCAGTGACGC
>NZ_JBFULH010000483.1:0-3114 GCF_056400445.1 Pseudomonas sp. P5_B2
GCGCACGTTCAATCGCTGCCAAATCAAGACGACACTTTGCAGACATTGGCAATCCTGATGAAAGATGGGTGAGAAGGTAAAACGACCGAATGCATGCCAATCTCGTTTAGCCCTTGGCTGCATTCGGTCTTGACCAGACGGTTGTTGATTAGCTGAATTTGCCGCTGATGTAATCGTTCGTCATTTGTTCGCGCGGATTGTCGAATATCTGGGAAGTGGGGCCCATCTCAACCAGATAACCGGTACGCGTGCCCTGCGAAATATCAACAGAGAAAAATGCCGTCGTATCAGCGACACGGATCGCCTGCTGCATATTGTGGGTGACCAGGGCGATGGTGTAGTCCTTCTTCAACTCGACCATCAACTCTTCAACACGGCGAGTGGCGATCGGGTCGAGTGCCGAGCACGGCTCATCCAGCAACAGGACTTCCGGTTCGGTGGCGATAGCGCGGGCGATACAGAGTCGTTGCTGCTGGCCCCCTGAAAGGGACAGACCGCTGACCTTGAGCTTGTCCTTGACTTCATCCCATAGCGCGGCGCCCTGCAGGGCGTGCTTGACGCGGTCACCCAGATCGCCTTGGTAACGATTAAGGCGCAGGCCAAAAGCAACGTTATCGAAAATGCTCATCGAGAACGGGTTCGGCTGTTGGAACACCATCCCGATATAGCGACGCACGACCACTGGATCGACGCCCTTGCCATAGACGTCTTGCCCGAGGAAATGCACATGGCCCTCGAAACGAAAGCCCTTTACCAAGTCATTCATCCGATTGAGGCTGCGCAGCACGGTGCTCTTGCCGCAGCCAGAAGGACCGATGAATCCGGTGATCTTGTTTTTTTCGATCGGCACATGGCTGTCACGTACCGCCATGAAATTGCCGTAGAAAATCTTGTCGAGCTTGCAGTCCATGACCACAGGTGCCTGGGCCTCGAACGGGGCGACTTTTTGCGCAGATAATACGTTCACAATATTTGCTCCCATTCTCAAAACTTTGGCTTGCCGAAAATACGGCTGACGATATTCACGATCAGCACGATCATCACCAACACCAGCGAGGCAGCCCATGCGAGCTCAAGCTGATTGTCGAATGGCATGCCGGAGAAGTTGTAAATCAGTACGGCAAGCGATGCGGTCGGATTCATGACCGCCAGGCTCCCGTCGTGGTAGATCCAATAGTTGCTGAACAGGGCGGTAAACAACAACGGCGCGGTTTCGCCGGCTGCGCGCGCCACCGCCAGCATCACGCCAGTCAGGATCGCCGGCAGGCCGGTAGGCAATACGATTTTCCAGATAACCTGCGATTGGGTACAGCCCATGCCGTAGGCCGCATCCTTCATAATCTTGGGCACCATCCTCATCGACTCTTCAGCGGTGAGCACAACGATAGGCAGCATCAGTACTGCCAGTGCCACGCCACCCGCCGGTGCCGAGTAGGTACCGGTGGTCATCACCACCAAGGCGTAGGCAAAAACCCCGGCCAAAATCGAAGGCAGCCCTGTGAGCATCTTGGCGGCGAAGCGCGCGGCATTGGCCAGCTTGCTGTCCGGTCCCAGTTCCGCCAGAAAGATGGCCGCCATGATGCCGACCGGAACCGCGATTGCGGCTGCGATACCGACCATGACAAAGGTGCCTGCCATTGCGTTGCCGAAGCCGCCGCCGGTCTCGAACCCGGTCGGCGGTAGTTCGGTGAACAGCTCAAGACTGAGGCGGGCACCTCCGCGCGTGATCAGCATGTAAAGCACGGAAATCAGGGGCACGCTGGCCAGCAGAGCGCCAGCCCAGACCAGTGTGGTCAACACCAGACTGCGCAGGGCGCGGCCTTCAAACTTGCGCTGCAGACTTGGCAGCGCGGCTGTAGCGGGAGTGAGGTCACTCATCATTTAGTACCACGCTGGGCATAGACCATTATCATGGATCCTATGACGTTCACTATTAGGGTGATCAACATCAGTACCAGTGCGGCATACATCAAAACTTCGATCTCTGTCGGCCCCGCTTCGGGAAAATTCAGCGCTAACAAGGCGGCCAGCGTATTGGCTGGTGCAAACAGAGAAAGGGAAATATTGTTCGAGTTGCCGACCAACATGGCCAAGGCCATCGTTTCACCCAATGCCCGACCCAGACCCAATACCAGTGAGCCGAAAATGCCGGTGGCGGCGGATGGCACCATCACTTTGAGAATCGCCTCCCAATGTGTGGTACCCATGCCGTAGGCGGCTTGCTTGGTTTTCATCGGTACGCCCGCAAGGGCATCCTGCGAAACGGCGGCAATAGTCGGCAGGATCATGATGGCAAGCACCAACGCTGCAGGTAATAGTCCCGGTCCGCTTAAGGTCGTGCCGAAAAATGGTATCCAGCCCAGTTCGCTGTTTAACCAGTCCGTGAGGGGCCGAATGGCCGGGATCACCACGTATATCCCCCACAGGCCGTAAACGACGCTGGGAATGGCCGCGAGCAATTCGACAATGGTGCGAAAAATGGCTGCAAGCTGGCTAGGCAGGAAATCCTGGGTCAGGAAAATCGCCATGCTGACGCCGAAAAAGCCTGCGATCACTAACGCGATCATGGCGCTGTAGAGCGTGCCCCAAATGGCTGGCAGAATCCCGTACTTACCTTGGTTTACGTCCCACACGGTACCCAAAAGGACGTCCAGACCGTGCTTCTCCATGCCTGGAACTGCCTTGCGCCCGACCTCGTATACCAATGCAAATACCAGCGCCAGAACGAGAACCACACCTATACGCGCAAGCGCGCGAAAGGTGCGATCAACCAGGAAATCCTTCGCAGAGGGGGGCTTACAGGCAGAGTCCGGATTAACCGGTACGACAAATGGCTTGTTCATGGGCTAATTCCGGAGAGTGGGGAAAATCTCTTCGGCGGGGCTAGTACTGATAGCCCACGCCGAAAGAGGCCACGCGAGCGTCACTGGATGTTGGAGGAAGCTTTGCGGACTTGATCGACGACCGATTGCGGCAGGGGGATGTAACCCATCGAATCGGCAATTTTCTGACCCTCGGTCAGGCTGTACTCGACCATTTCGCGCATGGCTTTGGCCTTGGCCGGGTTCTCGTTATTTTTGCGGAAAATCATCCAGGTGTAGGACGTGATCGGGT
>NZ_JBFULH010000484.1:0-3108 GCF_056400445.1 Pseudomonas sp. P5_B2
CGTTCAGCCTTGTTCAGGTCTTCAAGGCGGTTCTGGATCTGTTCCAGTAAATTTCGCATGCGGTCCATATATGTTCCTTGGGTCAGCTGCGCAAATTAGAGTTCGGCTATGCCAAAAGGGCCTTGGATGCGGCCCCAAACGGTGGCCTATCCTACTGATGGCCCCGACCGACCACCACTTCGAATCTGTATTTTGCGAAAATGTTGTGGTTATTACTACATTTTCTCTTGAGCGATGCCTTGAAAAAAGGTATTTGTAGCTTAACTTGATAAAAGAACAAACATCATGCCTTCGATTACGGTTGAACCGTGCACCTTTGCCTTGTTCGGCGCCCTTGGCGATCTGGCCTTGCGCAAGCTGTTTCCTGCCCTCTATCAACTCGACGGCGCAGGCCTCTTGCACGAGGATACGCGCGTTATCGCGCTGGCCCGCGAGCCCGGCACCGAGCAGCAGCACCTGGCATTCATCGCCTCGGAGCTGCGGCGTTATGTGGGGGCCGAATCGCTGGACGAAGCGGTAGCCGAGCGCTTTCTGGCTCGACTGAGCTATTTGCACGTCGACTTCCTCAATCCTGACGATTACGTCACCCTGGCCGATATAGCCGGCAGCGCTCAGCGTGTGATTGCCTACTTTGCAACACCGGCTGCCGTTTACGGCGCGATTTGCGAGAACCTGGCCAAGGTCGGCCTGGCGGAAAACACCCGCGTGGTACTGGAAAAACCCATCGGCTCGGACCTGGAATCCTCGCGCAAGGTTAACGACGCCGTGGCGCAGTTCTTCCCGGAAAACCGTACCTACCGCATCGACCACTACTTGGGTAAAGAGACGGTTCAAAACCTCATCGCGCTGCGTTTTGCCAACAGCCTGTTCGAAACCCAGTGGAACCAGAACTACATCTCCCACGTGGAAATCACCGTGGCGGAGAAGGTCGGGATCGAAGGCCGTTGGGGTTACTTCGACAAGGCCGGACAACTGCGGGACATGATCCAGAATCACCTGCTGCAACTGCTTTGCCTGATCGCCATGGACCCGCCGGCCGACCTGTCCGCCGACAGCATCCGCGACGAAAAAGTCAAAGTCCTCAAGGCGCTGGCACCGATCAGCGCGGAAGGGCTGACCACTCAGGTGGTGCGCGGTCAATACATCGCCGGCTACAGCGAAGGCAAGCCGGTCCCGGGTTATCTGGAAGAACCGAATTCGAACACCCAGAGCGACACCGAAACCTTCGTCGCCTTGCGTGCCGATATCCGCAACTGGCGTTGGGCCGGTGTACCGTTTTACCTGCGGACCGGCAAGCGCATGCCGCAAAAACTGTCGCAGATCGTCATTCACTTCAAGGAACCGTCGCATTACATCTTCGCCCCTGAGCAGCGCCTGCAAATCAGCAACAAGCTGATTATCCGCCTGCAACCGGACGAAGGCATTTCCTTGCGCGTGATGACCAAAGAACAAGGCCTGGACAAGGGCATGCAGCTGCGCAGCGGTCCGTTGCAGCTGAACTTTTCCGACACCTATCGCAGCGCGCGGATTCCCGATGCCTACGAGCGGTTACTGCTGGAAGTGATGCGTGGCAATCAGAACCTGTTTGTCCGTAAAGATGAAATCGAAGCCGCGTGGAAGTGGTGTGACCAGTTGATCGCCGGGTGGAAAAAATCCGGTGATGCGCCCAAGCCGTACGCGGCCGGGTCCTGGGGACCGATGAGCTCCATTGCTCTGATCACGCGGGACGGGAGGTCGTGGTATGGCGATATCTGAATTGAAACTCCCTCAGGGCGTCAGCGCCCATGGGTTCAAGAGCCCGGTGCTGTTGGCTGAAGCTTTGGCACTGACGGTCGCCAAGCAACTGAGCGAAGCGATCGAGACCCAAGGCACCGCCACGCTGGTGGTGTCCGGTGGTCGCAGTCCAGTGGCGTTTTTCCAGCATCTGGCTAAACAGGCGCTGGACTGGTCGAACGTGGTGGTCAGCCTGGCCGATGAGCGTTGGGTGCCGGTAGAACACGCCGACAGTAATGCAGGTTTGCTCAAGCGTTATCTGTTGCAAGGCCCGGCGGCCAAGGCTCAGTTCCTGAGCTTGTACAGCGCCAGCACCAACCTTGAACAGGCCGCAGAGCAGGCCGACCGTTTGCTGTCCGAACTGCCGGTGATCGACGTCTTGGTGTTGGGCATGGGCGATGACGGTCACACCGCGTCGTTGTTCCCAAACAGCCCGAACCTGGCTGACGCCTTGAAAGCCGACGGCACACGCCGTTGCTACCCGATGCTGGCGCCCACCGTGCCGCATCAGCGATTGACCATGAGCCGTGCGCTGTTGGCCTCGGCCAAGCACAAAGTTTTATCGATTTCCGGTCAGTCCAAGCTGACCACCTTGAGTGCCGCATTGGCCGCCGACGATGTCGCCGCCATGCCGATTCGCGCGTTTTTGCAACCTACGTTAGAGATCTACTGGTGCCCATGAGCCAAGGAACAGCCGCTATGACAACCCCATCCCCGACCGTTTCCATGGCGGACAAAGTTGCCCTGATCGACAGCCTCTGCGCCAAGGCGCGGATTCTGCCGGTAATCACCATCGCTCGCGAACAGGACGTGCTGCCGCTGGCCGACGCCCTGGCCGCCGGTGGCCTGACCGCCCTGGAAGTAACCCTGCGTTCGCAGTTCGGCCTCAAAGCCATTCAGATCCTGCGCGAACAGCGCCCGGAACTGATGACCGGTGCCGGCACCGTGCTGGATCGCCACATGCTCGCCGCTGCCGAAGCGGCCGGCTCGCAATTCATCGTCACGCCGGGCATCACCCGTGATCTGCTCGAAGCCAGCGTCAACAGCCCGATCCCGCTGTTGCCGGGGATCAGCAACGCCTCCGGCATCATGGAAGGCTATGGCCTGGGCTATCGCCGCTTCAAGTTGTTCCCGGCGGAAGTGAGCGGCGGCGTCGCCGCTATCAAGGCCCTGGGTGGTCCGTTCGGCGAAGTGAAATTCTGCCCGACGGGCGGCGTCGGCCCGGCCAACATCAAGAGCTACATGGCGTTGAAAAACGTCATGTGCGTGGGCGGTAGCTGGATGCTTGATCCGGAGTGGATCAAGAACGGCGACTGGGCCCGCATTCAGGAATGC
>NZ_JBFULH010000485.1:0-3107 GCF_056400445.1 Pseudomonas sp. P5_B2
GCCAGTTGCAGGGCTTCGAGGCTCATGCCGGTGGCGGGATCGCTAGGAATTTCGATTACTTTCAGGCCGAGCAAGTCTGCCAGTTGCAGCAAGCCATAGTACGTTGGCGATTCGGCGGCGATCAGATCGCCCGGGCGGGTCAATACACGCAGGGACATCTGCAACGCATCGACACAGCCGTGGGTGATGACCACTTCGGAGGGATCAACTACCACGCCAGCATCGCGCATGCGGATCGCCACTTGCCGGCGCAACGGCTCAAAACCGGGGCTGAACATGTAGCTGAACGCCCGAGGGCTATGGAAACGGGTGACTTTGGCCAATTGCTGATGCAGCGCCCGAACCGGCAGGTAATCGACGCTGGGCACCGCGGCGCCCAGCGGAAAAACACCCTCGCGGCGAGATTCGACCAGCACTTGTTGAATGATGCTGCTGCGCGTGACCAGACCCGGACGTTCGACCCGGGCAATATCCGGCGTCGGCGCGGTCAGGGCGGGCGTCTGGTGAACGTAGTAGCCCGACTGTGGCCTGGCCCGGATCAGCCCCTGGTCTTCAAGATTGGCATACGCCTGCAACACCGTCGCATGGCTGACGTTGAGCTGCGAGCTCATCTTGCGCACCGAAGGCACGCGCTCCCCCGGTTGATAGACGCCACGGCGGATGTCTTCGGCCAGTTGTTGAGCAATACGTTGGTAGAGCAAGAGATTGGTCATGACGCAGCACTCGATATCACGGGCATTTTATTCTTGTGCGAAACAATACCGGAACAGTTTAGAAGTGTACGGGAACAGTTGCCACAATAGTCGACCGTACAGTGCAGTGTCAGCAAAATCTGTACTGCTTTTCGCCAAGCGCCAGTCAATTGGCAGGCGTAAAAAAACCCGGCGCTGTCTCGCAGGCCGGGTTTTCCAGAGACGCAACCCTTAGCGGGCAGCGCCGAGCTGGCCTTTTTCGTCGGAGAACACAATTTCCACCCGACGGTTCTGTGCACGGCCACGCTCGGAAGCGTTCACGTCCACCGGATATTCATCGCCGTAGCCTTCGACATGGATGCGTTTGTCGTCGATCCCCAGATCCATCAGCACATTGGCTACCGATTGCGCACGGTCACGCGACAGTTTGAGGTTGTCGTGCCTGCCGCCGGTGCTGTCGGTGTAGCCTTCGATCCGTACCACGCGTTTCGGATTGAGCTGCAGGAACTGAACAATTTTCAGCACCACTCGGTTCGCCGAGTTTTTCAGCTCGGCTTCACCCGTATCGAACAGCACATCGCCCAATGTCATCACCAGACCCCGGTCAGTCTGGGTGGTTGCCAACGCGACAATCTGTTCTTCGAGCCACTTGCCCTGCTGCTGGACGCTGAGCAATTTGGATTCGCGCAGCGCCAATTGCAGACGCTGGCGCTCCAGTTCGAGCTTCGCCGCACGTTCTTCATTGAGCACTTGATTGGTGTGCTCACGGGCGATTTCGCTGTAGCGCTGGCTCAGGTAGGCGTAATGCAACACGTCCGAACCGCTGCCCCAATAGCTGGACAGACGATCCGCGCGGGCCAGGGACTCGCCAGCGCGGATCACGTCTTTGGGCGCGATACGCAGCACATTGGAGTCTTCCTTGACCTTCTGGAAGTCGGCGCCCGCTTCTTGCAACGCAGTTTCACTGTGTTGGCCGGCGCAGCCATACAGGCTTGCGCACCCAGCGAGGATCAAGCTACCGAGCGCTTTCGACTTGAGGCTCATTGGGCATCTCCCAGTTGCTTGCGCAGACGAGTGATGCGGGTATTGAGTACGTCCAGTTGCTCCTCGCTCTTGAGGGTCAGCACTTTGGCCTCGGCCAGGCGCGCATCCAGTTCGGCCTGCTCGGCCCGCATGCGCGCACGTTTGTAAGACTGATCGGCCATGTTGCTTTGGGCACGGGCGAATTTTTCTTCGGCCAGTTTCATTTCCGGCATGTCGTCGGCGGTGGCGCCCACGGCTTTGGCTTGTACGAGTGCCTGTTCGGTCAGGCGAATCTGTTCATTCGGCGCCGGATCGGCTGCACAACCCGCCAGAGCCAGAACGGCCAGGGCAGCGAAAAGAGGTCGAATACTCACTAAAAATCCCTACTGTTTTGGAGTACTGACAGGTTGTTGCTGCTGCGCTTTCCAACGCTGGATATTGCGTTGTAACGCGGCGTCCGTCAGTCCTGAGGCGGGCAATTCTGTCATCTTTTTGGCCAGCTGTCCGCGCAACCACGGATCGTTGCAGGCGGAGTTATGGGAAACCGCGAGGTATAGACCGGGCTTGTCGATCGGTTGCGGGTAGGCGACCAGATCATTGGCCATGCTCAGCGTCTGCGCGACCGCCGTGCCTGAATAGCGTCCGGCGAGGACAAATTCCACCTCACCCAGGAGCAATTTCTGAAAGGCCTGGGTCAGGTTGGGCGTACGGATAAGGGTCAATTGCTGTTCGGCAAAAGTGCCAAATGCCGGGGTCATTCGAGACTTTTCCGACAACGCGCCGGAATGACCGTGAAGGTCCTGAGCTTCGTTGTAGATCAACGTCGAATTCTTGCGGGTCCAGACCAGGTAGTCGTTTTCCAGCAGCGGCGGATGAATGTAATCCAGGGTTTCCAGTTCGCTGACAGTTAACGGTGCATCGGCCAGCAGGTCCATGCGCCCACTGCGCACTTCCTCCAGCGCCTGGGAGCGTTTGCCGGCATAGAGCAAGTCGACCTTGATGCCCAACTCCCCCGCCACGTGCTGCAACAGATCAGCACTGGCACCGATCAGTTTTTTAGGATTTTGCGGGTCTTGCCACAGGTACGGTGGTGCGTCCGGGCTACCAGTCACGACCAGTCGCTCGCACTTGCCCGCCGCGTTGGACAAGATCGGCAACATCATCAACCCCAGCAAAAATGACCAGCCGCACACGCGACGCAGATCCATGGCAACACGCTCCACTCAAAACCCGTTATATCGCCTGTAGGAGCTGTTGGCTGTTGTAGGAGCTGTCGAGKGAAACGAGGCTGCGATCTTTTGATCTTCCGCATGGGATTCGAGCGGACCTGAAAATTCGCAGCCTCGTTTCMCTCGACAGCTCCTACAACAGCTCCTACAGCAGCCCCTGCAG
>NZ_JBFULH010000486.1:0-3107 GCF_056400445.1 Pseudomonas sp. P5_B2
TGTACCGGGCGATCACCAACAACCTGCAAGCGATCAATCTGCGCGACCTGATGGACTCCGCGCAATTACTCGGTGCCAGCACCTGGCAAGCGGCGATCCTGGTAGTGCTGCCGAATCTGCGCAAGGGCTTGATGGTGGCGCTGCTGCTGTCGTTCTCGTTCCTGTTCGGGGAATTCGTCTTCGCCAACATTCTCGTCGGCACCCGCTACGAAACCCTGCAGGTCTACCTCAATAACATGCGTAACAGCAGCGGCCACTTCACCAGTGCGCTGGTGATTTCCTATTTCTTCTTTGTGCTGGTTCTGACCTGGGCGGCCAATATCTTGAACAAGGACAAAAGCGAATGAGCTATGTCAGCGTCCAACACCTGCAAAAAAATTACTCGGGCACCACGGTATTCAGCGACATCAACTGCGAAATCCAGAAAGKTGAGTTCGTCACCCTGCTCGGCCCGTCAGGTTGCGGCAAATCCACGCTGTTGCGCTGCATCGCCGGCCTGACATCGGTCGACGGCGGCAAGATCCTGCTGGAGGGTCAAGACCTCGTTCCACTGAGCCCGCAGAAACGCGGGATCGGCATGGTCTTTCAAAGTTATGCGCTGTTCCCGAACATGACCGTGGAACAAAACATCGCCTTCGGCCTGCGGATGCAGAAGGTCAATGCCGACGACAGCCAAAAGCGCGTTGCCGAAGTACTCAAGCTGGTGGAACTGGACGACTTCGCTGCGCGTTTTCCCCATCAACTGTCGGGTGGCCAGTGCCAGCGTGTCGCCCTCGCCCGCTCGCTGGTGACCCGGCCACGGCTGTTGCTGCTGGATGAACCGCTGTCAGCCCTCGACGCACGGATTCGCAAGCACTTGCGCGAACAGATCCGTCAGATCCAGCGCGAACTGGGCCTGACCACGATTTTCGTCACACACGATCAGGAAGAAGCGCTGACGATGTCTGACCGGATTTTCCTGATGAATCAGGGGAAAATCGTACAAAGCGGCGACGCCGAAACCCTGTACACCGCGCCGGTGGATGTGTTCGCCGCCGGCTTCATCGGCAACTACAACTTGCTGGACGCCGACAGTGCTTCAAAGTTGCTGCAACGGCCGATCAACCACCGCATTGCGATTCGCCCGGAAGCCATCGAGCTGAGCCTGAACGGTCAACTGGACGCCCAGATACGCAGCCACAGCTTGCTTGGCAACGTGATTCGTTATCGGGTCGAAGCCCGTGGCGTGGAATTGGTGGTGGATGTGCTGAACCGTTCGGCGGCCGACCTGCACCCTGATGGTCAGCGTCTGGCACTTTCCATCGATCCGACGGCCCTCTGCAAGGTAGCTTGAAAGCAGCTGCAAGCTTCAAGCTGTAAGCTGCAAGTCTAAACTGCTGAACACCTCGACCCACTTGTAGCTTGAAGCTTGCTGCTTGAAGCTGCTCTCAAGAGAGCCCGACTGATGGCCCTGGCAATTTTTGATCTGGACGAAACCCTGATCCACGGCGACTGCGCCACCCTCTGGAGCGAGCAAATGGGCCGCTTGGGTTGGGTCGACCCTGAGTCGTTCATGCGGCAGAACAATGAGCTGATGGACGCCTACAGCCACGGCAAGTTGCGTATGGAAGAGTACATGGTGTTCAGCCTTGAGCCGATGATCGGCCGGACGCCTGAAGAGGTCGATCACCTGGTCGGGCCATGGGTTGAAGATTTCATCGAGCCGATCATCTTCAGCGACGCTACTAAAGCGATTGCCGCCCATCGCAAGGCTGGCGACCGGATTCTGGTGATATCGGCGTCTGGCACGCACCTGGTGCGGCCGATTGCAGATCGCCTGGGCATTGACGAGATTCTCGGCATCGAACTGGAAGTCGCACATGGGGTGTACAGCGGCCATACCGTCGGCACGCTGACTTACCGTGAAGGCAAGATCACCCGCCTGCTGGAGTGGCTGGATGCGGAAGAGGAAAACCTGGAAGGGGCGAGCTTTTATTCCGACTCACGTAACGATTTGCCGCTGCTTCTGAAGGTGGATTTCCCACACGTGGTAAACCCGGACCCGGTCCTGCTTGAGCACGCCGAAAAGGCCGGCTGGCCGATCCATATCTGGAAGTAACAAATACCCCCTGTAGGAGCATGGCTTGCCCGCGACGAACGATGACGCGGTATATCTGTCAGACCGCGTCATCGTTCGTCGCGGGCAAGCCTTGCTCCTACAGGTGAGTGTCAGGTCAGGCTTTCGTCTATCACCAACACCAGTTTCCCTGCCACGGTATTGCTGGCCAACTCCGCGAACGCCGCTTCGGCATCCTTGATCGGGAACGTCTTGGCCAGTTGCGGGCTCAATCGCCCCTCGGCAAACAATGGCCAGACATGCTGGCTCAGATCACTGAACAAATCCGCCTTGAACTGCTCGTCGCGGCTGCGCAAGGTCGAGCCCAGCAGTTGCACGCGCTTGGCCAGTACTTGTGCGAGGTCCAGTTGCGCATCACGGCCACCCATCAGGCCAATCAGCACCCAACGACCATCACGGGCCAACAGCTTCAGATTCAGCGCGGCGTAGTTGCCGCCCACCGGATCAAGGATCACATCGAACGGCCCCAAATCGTTCAAACTGTCCAGGCCACCCTTGCGCACCACCCCACCCTGCGCCCCCAGTGCTTCACAGTAAGCCAAACGYTCGGCGGAACCGACGCTGACCCAGCACGGGTTACCAAACGCCTTGCAGAGCTGAATGGCAGCTGAACCAATTCCACTTGCTCCAGCGTGCAGAAGAACTTTTTCACCCGGTTTGAGCGCAGCGAGCTGAAATAAATTCAGCCAGACGGTCGCATACACTTCTGGCAACGCAGCCGCCTCGACCAGGGACAGTCCTTCGGGAACAGGCAACACATGCCGTCCGTCGACAACTACCTCTTCGGCCATCCCACCCCCGGCCAGCAAGGCGCAAACCCGATCACCGACCTGCCAGGAAGACCCCGCGCCCACCTCGCTGATCACCCCGGAACACTCAAGACCCAACACTTGACTGGCCCCCGGCGGGGGTGGATAGAGGCCCGCTTTCTGTAACAAATCGGCACGATTAAGCCCCGCTGCCGCCACTCGGATACGAACTTGTCCTACAT
>NZ_JBFULH010000487.1:0-3095 GCF_056400445.1 Pseudomonas sp. P5_B2
GTTCAATGGAGAGCCCGTGCGCGGGCGGAGAACTGATGCTTTATCGCCGTTTTGAAAAACTGATCGACGTATTCCGCGATGCACCGACGGCGGCGCCGCCGAATCGGGTTTTCCCTTTCTATACCTATTACTTGAAGCAAGTCTGGCCGAGTTTCGCCGCCCTGCTGATCGTTGGCCTTTTTGGGGCGCTGATCGAAGTGGCGCTGTTCAGCTACCTGAGCCGCATCATCGACCTCGCCCAAGGCACGCCCAACGTCAATTTCTTCAAGGAACACGGCATCGAACTGGCCTGGATGGCGGTGGTGGCGCTGATCCTGCGCCCGGTGTTTGTTGGGCTGCACGACCTGCTGGTGCACCAGACCCTGAGCCCCAGCATGACCAGCATGATCCGCTGGCAGAACCACAGTTACGTGCTCAAACAGAGCCTCAATTTTTTCCAGAACGACTTCGCCGGGCGCATTGCCCAACGCATCATGCAGACTGGCAACTCTTTGCGCGATTCGGCGGTGCAAGCGGTGGATGCACTGTGGCATGTGCTGATCTACGCGATCAGTTCGCTGGTGTTGTTTGCCGAAGCAGACTGGCGCCTGATGATCCCGCTGCTGAGCTGGATCGCTGCGTACATGGGTGCGCTGTATTACTTCGTGCCACGGGTCAAAGAGCGTTCGGTGGTGTCTTCCGATGCGCGTTCCAAACTGATGGGACGGATCGTCGACGGCTACACCAACATCACCACGCTGAAACTGTTCGCCCACACCAAYTTCGAACAGCARTACGCCMRSGAAGCCATCRARGAACAGACSGWGAARGCGCAACTGGCCGGCCGCGTGGTCACMAGCATGGACGTGGTCATCACCAGCATGAACGGYTTGCTGATCGTCWSCACCACCGGCCTGGCCCTGTGGTTGTGGACGCAGTCGCTCATCACTGTGGGKGCGATTGCCCTGGCCACCGGCCTGGTGATCCGCATCGTCAACATGTCCGGCTGGATCATGTGGGTGGTCACCGGCATCTTCGAAAACATCGGCATGGTTCAGGACGGCTTGCAGACTATCTCCCAACCGGTCAGCGTGATGGATCGAGACGAGGCCAAACCACTGGCCGTCGCCCGGGGCGAAGTGCGTTTCGAGCACGTTGATTTCCACTACGGCAAGAAGAGCGGGATCATCGGCGACCTCAATCTAAACATCAAAGCGGGTGAAAAAATCGGCCTGATCGGTCCGTCCGGCGCCGGCAAATCGACCTTGGTCAACCTGCTGTTGCGCTTGTATGACGTGGAGGGAGGGCGAATCCTCATCGACGGTCAGAACATTGCCGAGGTCGGTCAGGAAAGCCTGCGCGAGCGCATCGGCATGATCACGCAGGACACGTCGCTGCTGCACCGCTCGATCCGCGACAATTTGCTGTATGGCAAACCCGACGCCACCGACGCCGAACTCTGGGAAGCGGTGCACAAGGCCCGCGCCGACGAGTTCATCCCGTTGCTCACGGATGCCGAAGACCGCACGGGTTTCGATGCGCATGTGGGTGAGCGCGGAGTGAAACTGTCTGGCGGTCAGCGTCAGCGCATAGCGATTGCCCGCGTGCTGCTCAAGGATGCGCCGATCCTGATTATGGACGAGGCGACGTCGGCCCTCGATTCGGAGGTGGAAGCGGCCATCCAGGAAAGCCTGGAAACCCTGATGCAGGGCAAAACCGTGATCGCCATCGCCCACCGGCTTTCGACCATTGCCCGGATGGACCGCCTGGTGGTCCTGGAAAACGGCAAGATCGCCGAGACCGGCACCCACGCCGAACTGCTGGCCCATGGCGGGTTGTATCCACGGTTGTGGCAGCACCAGACAGGGGGTTTTGTCGGAATCGATTAACTCAAAACCACCACCATCCCATGTGGGAGCGAGCCTGCTCGCGATGGCGGTCTGACCTCCAACATTGATGTCGACTGGCACTCCCCCATCGCGAGCAGGCTCGCTCCCACACGGGTCTCCTACACTCCAGATACCGCCTCAGCCTCTCAACCACGGGCTCTGGCGGTTTTTTATGGGCACTGGAATTCTCAAAAAACCCTGCTGTACTCAGCCAAGGATCTGGAGATGGTTCTGCGGTCCATCTGCTGGATGCGAAAGACATAAAAACTTCGAAAGGACACGCTCTCATGTCTCTATTCAAACGTTCAGCGACAGAGTTGGTAGGTACGTTCTGGCTGGTGTTGGGGGGTTGTGGCAGTGCGGTGCTCGCCGCCGCCTTCCCGGATGTAGGCATCGGTTTACTGGGGGTGGCCCTGGCGTTTGGGTTGACGGTGCTGACCATGGCGTTCGCTATCGGCCATATCTCCGGTTGCCACCTCAACCCGGCGGTGTCGCTGGGGCTGGTGGTCGGCGGACGGTTCCCGGCCAAGGAGCTACCGGCTTACATTATTGCGCAGGTGATTGGCGGGGTGATTGCAGCGGCGTTGCTGTACTTCATTGCCAGCGGCAAGCCCGGTTTCGACTTGGCCGGTGGCCTGGCCTCCAACGGCTATGGCGAACACTCCCCCGGCGGATATTCCATGGTGTCAGGGTTTGTCTGTGAACTGGTGATGACGGCAATGTTCATCCTGATCATCCTAGGAGCCACCGACAAGCGCGCCCCAGCGGGACTTGCCCCCATCGCCATCGGCCTGGGCCTGACTCTGATCCACCTGATCTCGATTCCGGTCACCAATACCTCGGTCAACCCGGCGCGCAGCACCGGTCCGGCACTGATCGTCGGTGGCTGGGCCATTCAACAGCTATGGATGTTCTGGGTCGCGCCGCTGTTGGGTGCGGTGATCGGCGGCATCACCTATCGCTGGCTGGGCAAAGAAGACACTTAAGGCCTTGGACGAGGATCAGTCTTGCCGGTAAGGCAAGGCGGTCCTCGCCTCCTCGGCATACGCCAACACCCCAACACGCTCTTGCTGCAGGAAGTCTTTGACCGCCGCTTTCAGACCTGCGTGACGCAGGTAATGCCAGGAGTGGGTGATTACCGGTTCAAACCCGCGAATCAATTTATGCTCGCCTTGGGCACCGGCGTCGAAACGTTGAAAGCCATTGGCAATCGCATACTCCATGCCC
>NZ_JBFULH010000488.1:0-3092 GCF_056400445.1 Pseudomonas sp. P5_B2
GCAAAAGGTGGTGCCTGCGGATTATTCGAAGGTCACCATTACCAGCACCGAGGTACCCGATATCGGCACCGAGGAACCTTCGGGCTCAATCAATGCGAATTTGTTTCTGGACGCCATCTTTACCCGCGAGCAGGGGACGGACAACAACTTCTATGAAGTGCTCAGAGTCCGTGGCCGCTGCAACGCGGTGCAAGAGGAGGAGCGGGTACTCGAGCTGTTGTCGATCAACTGGCGTGCGGCAGGGACCCCAGTTCCCCTCGACATCAGGATCGTCGACGCTGGCGAGCGGCAGTTGCGGATCACGCTGACCAAGCGGGTGCTACCGACTGAGAATTATAAGGTGGAGCTACCCAACGGTAAGGACAAGCTAACTGTCCATTCATTCTACGCCGCAGACTTCAAGGAAACCTCGGAGGGTGACGGTATCTGGGTGGCAGAAGCCGTACCGACATTGACCAGCAATGCGCTCAAGTATTTGCTTGGCAGAAGCCAGGATGAAATTGTTGCGGGGGGCGGTTTTTCCATCGAYGGCTTGGGGGATGCCGTCCGTAACGAACAGAATCTGCTGGTGCCCCGCATTTTGTATACCCTCGTGGCGTTCCAGCTCAAATTTGTGGGGCGAGCTATGAGCGATCCGGAGGACTGGGGTTCAACCGGCTTTCTGGATGGTCACTACGCGACCCCTTGGTTGACCTATCGCCGCGGAGTTCCATCGCTTGGAATCAGCGCTTTTCCCATTGATATGCAGCTGGATTTTATTTTCGGTGAGGCAGAGGAGGGTAGAAAAGGCTTCGGACGCAACGAGTTCGCGGTGCTGCTTAATCAAAAGCCACGGCAACACAAGATTCCGTCCATCGACAAGAGCAGCCCCGAGGGCGCGCAGTTTTTGAGTTTCAACAATAACGAGCAGACGCTCCATTACGCTCGGGTGAACTCCACGTTCGGCCCGGTGCTGACCAGTCGTGCGGCTGTCTCTGTCGATGCGCTGTTGTCCTGGGACACCCAGCATGTCGACGAACCGCGCATGCCTGATGAAGCAATTGAGGAAAACGGACCCTTCGACGGTTGCAACGGCTTGTATTTCTGGGAGCTGTTCTTTCATACACCGGATCTGGTGGGTTCACGCCTGTCGGCGGAGGGCCGTCATCACGAGGCGCAAGGCTGGTACGAGTACGTCTTCAACCCGTTGGCACGGGAGGTCACGCTCCCGGAAGCTATGCAAGTCGAAGATCCGGAGGTGATCCCTGCCCCGGCGTACTGGCGTTGCCGCCCGCTGCAAAACGAAAACATAGAATGCTCATATGAAAGCGCGGCACCGTCAGATCCGGACGCGATCGGTTATTGCGCGCCGGTTCACTTCAAAATCGCCATTTTTCTGCGCTACGTGGAAAACCTGATCGAATGGGGCGACGGCCTGTATCGCCATCTGGATTACGACAGCATGGTTCATGCCGCGTTGAATTACAGCAGGGCCCTGACGCTGATCGGCGAAGAGCCGGTCACTCAATCGGCCGGTACCTGGAAGCCCATGAAACTGAAAGACCTGCTGACCTCGATCAGCGGACGCGATGCGCTCAAGGCTTTTGAAGCCGATTTCGAACTCGGTCTGGCCGATATGCCTACCGGGATGCGGGTCAAACCTCGTTTCGATCTGTTGGGTTCCGGTGTTTTCCGTTCGGGGATCAATGAGCGACCCAAGGCGTTGTGGACGTTGCTCAACCTACGGCTGAACAACTTGCGTAACAACCGCTCGATCGACGGTCAGCCCTTGTCGATTCCACTGTTCGCCAAAACGATGGATCCACTGGAGTTGTTACGTGCACAGGCGAACGCCAATCAGGGCATCGCACGCAATCCCGGTGGCCAGGTGCAGGTGGTGCCCTATAAATGGCAGACGGTGTTTAACCTGGCTCTGCAAGGCGTGGAGTTTCTGATCCATCAAGAGGATCAGCTGCGGTCATGGCTGGAACAGCGTGATCGGGGAGAGCTGGAGGAGTTGCAACAGAGTCACATGATTGAACTGGCTGACTATTCCCGCTCGATCCACGAKGCAACGATCGCCCAGCTCGAGGCGACAGCCGCGTCATTGAGACAAAGCGAAAGCATGATCAAGGCGCGGGCGCAGTACTACACGCGACTGGTTGAGCAGGGGGTTTCCGACAATGAAAACCTCGCGCTGGAAAAAAACCGGACAGCCCGATATATCGCGGTCGCCGCCGGAGCAATCCGGGCCGTAGGGGCGGCAGTCGATCTGTTTCCCACTATCTTCGGAACGTCTTTTGGCGGTTGCCGCCCGGCGGCTATCCCCTATACGCTAGCCGAAGCTGCCCAGACGGCGGCGGATTTCCTGATGCGTGAAGCCGAGGAGGCCAGCATCATGGAGCAGTACCGGCGGCGCAAGCAGGAATGGGAGCTTGCGCGCGATCAATCCAATGCCGAGGCGCGGGTGGTGCGCGAGCAACTTGTGGCTCAGGACCACGCGATCAGTGCTGCCCGGGCCAGTCTGCAACAGACCGAAATGGCCAACACCCACGCCAAGGCGGTGTACGCGTTCTACAAGAATCGCAGCACAGGCCGGGAGTTGAGCAACTGGGTCGTGGGCCAGGTGAAGACGCTGATCTACCAGGTGTACGACGTGGTTACCGGGCTGAGTCTGTGTGCCGAAACCTGTTGGCAGTATGAGATGGCCGACTACAAGACCCGCTTTGTGCGTCCGGATGTCTGGATGGATACCTACCACGGGTTCACCACGGGCCAATCGTTGAAACTGGATTTGCTGAGGATGGCGGCTGCCCGCATCAAGCGCGATGAGCGCYGACTGCAGTTGGTCAAGACGATTTCACTCAAGAGCCTCGACCAGGACCGGTGGAGCACCTTCAAAACCGAAGGCAAGCTTGTGTTCAAGCTCAACGAAAGACTCTTCAATGAGGACTACCCGGGGCACTACTGCCGGCAGATCAAGTCGCTGTCGTTGACCTTTCCCGGCCTGCTCGGACCGTACCAGAACATTTGCGCCACGTTGGTGCAAATCAGCAGCTCGACAATTCTTGAACCGGAAATTGATGCGGTCAAACACCTGCACGATTCAACGT
>NZ_JBFULH010000489.1:0-4251 GCF_056400445.1 Pseudomonas sp. P5_B2
GGATTGCTCATGATCCCGCTTCAAGACCTGCTGATTTTCGCTGCTGCCGCGTTGCTGATGGTGCTGACGCCGGGGCCGAACATGATCTACCTGATCTCCCGTTCGATCTGCCAAGGGCGCAAGGCTGGCGTGACGTCCTTGCTCGGCGTGGTCGCGGGGTTCTTCGTGCATTTGTTCGCCGCTGCGGCGGGTTTGACTGCGGTGTTCCTGGCGGTGCCGATGGCCTATGAAGTGTTGAAATGGGCGGGGGCGTTGTACTTGCTGTGGCTGGCCTGGCAGGCGGTCAAACCCGGTGCGCGTTCACCGTTTGAGCCGCAGCAGTTGCCACCGGATTCATCGCGCAGGCTGATCACCATGGGTTTTCTCACCAGCGCACTGAACCCGAAGATCGCGGTGTTTTACCTGTCAGTGTTTCCGCAGTTCATCAACCCTGAACATGGCTCGGTGTTTAGCCAAAGCCTCATCCTTGGCCTCACTCAGATCAGCGTCAGTTTCTGCGTCAACCTGCTGATCGCGCTATTCGCAGCAGGCATCGCGTCCTGGTTCATCAAGAACCCGACGTGGCTGGCGGTGCAGCGTTATGTCATGGGTGGGGTGTTGGCGGCACTGGCAGTGCGGCTGATGCTTGAGCAACGCAGGACGGCGTGAACATGTGGATTGAACGGCTCGATGCCAGCCATGCCGTGGCCTACCGGGAATTGATGCTCGAAGCCTACGACGTGCATCCGCAGGCCTTCACATCAAGTGTGCGCGAACGCGCCGCGATGCCGCTGAGCTGGTGGGAAAAGCGTCTGACCAGCAATCTGGATGTGGTGTTTGGGGCGTTTGACGAAGGCAGGTTGGCGGGCATTGTCGGTCTCGCTTTCGAGTCTCGGGAAAAGGCCCGGCACAAGGCGATACTATTCGGCATGTACGTGTCGGGCACGGTTCGCCAGCGCGGACTTGGGTTTCAACTGGTGCAGGCGGCGTTGGCCGAAGCGCGCAATCATCCGGCGGTGAAGGTCATTCAACTGACCGTCACCGCCGGCAACGAAGCCGCGTTCAACCTCTACCACCGCTGCGGCTTCATCCAGTTCGGCCTCGAACCGCTCGCAGTGCGGGTGGGCGAGGACTACTTCGACAAGATCCATATGTGGCGGGAAATCTAAACCCACCGCTATTTAATGTAGGAGCGGGCTTGCTCGCGAAGGCGGAGTATCAGTCAAAGCAAATGTCGACTGTCACGACGCCTTCGCGAGCTGACGCCGTCGAGTGTCGAGAAGGATGTGTCCTTCGCCGTCAGCAAAAAATCACGCATATACGGCGCATCCAGCATGTCCGCGCGGATGCCCGCGTACAGCGTCGCAAACAAGCCTTTCTCGCCCAGCCGCTTGGCCTTCACGTAACCCCGCGAACTGTACTCATGCAGCGCCCAATGCGGCATGCCGCACACGCCGCGACCGCTGGCCACCAGTTGCATCATCATCACCGTGAGTTCCGAGGTGCGGACTTGCGCCGGTTCGATGTCGGCCGGTTCGAGGAAACGGGTGAAGATGTCCAGCCGATCACGTTCCACCGGGTAGGTGATCAAGGTTTCCGTGAGCAAGTCTTCTGGCACGATGTACGCCTTGCTCGCCAACCGGTGCTGGTTGGCCACCGCCAGCATGGCTTCATAGGTGAACAGCGGCACGTAAGTGATGCCCGCGATTTCCAGCGGATCAGAGGTCACCACCAGATCCAGATCGCCACGGGCCAGCGCTGGCAGCGGAGCAAAGGCGAAGCCCGAGGCCAGGTCGAGTTCGACTTCCGGCCACGCATCGCGGAACTGGTCGATGGTCGGCATCAGCCACTGGAAGCAACTGTGGCACTCGATCGCCATGTGCAAGCGCCCGGCCGTGCCGCCGGCCAAACGCGCGATGTCACGCTCGGCACCGCGCAGCAGTGGCAGGGTTGCGTCGGCCAGTTGCAGCAGGCGCAAACCGGCGCTGGTGAATCGTACCGGCTTGGTCTTGCGCACGAACAACGGCATGCCCATGCGCTCCTCCAGTTCCTTGAACTGGTGGGACAGGGCCGATTGCGTCAGGTGCAGACGGTCGGCGGCATCGACCAGGCTGTCGGATTCACGCAAGGCGTGCAGGGTCTTGAGGTGACGGATTTCAAGCACCGGAGGGCTCCATGAGGAAAACTTGTGATCAACACGAAAAGGTTGAGTTTGTCTCATGATGGGTTGGCTGTCGACAATAGCGCCATGTTTTACAGCATCTTTTATAGAGAGAATTCACCATGGCGCTGGCCCACACACTTGGTTTCCCACGCATCGGCGCGGACCGCGAACTGAAAAAAGCCCTCGAAGCCTACTGGAAGGGCGACCTCGATCAGGACTCGCTGCACAGCGTCGGCCGCCAACTGCGCTCCACCCATTGGCAGTTGCAGAAAGACGCCGGCATCGACCTGCTGCCAGTTGGCGACTTCGCCTGGTACGACCAGGTGCTGACCCACTCCCTGACCTTCGGCGTGATCCCCGAGCGTTTCGACAGTGCCAAGGACGCCAACGGCCTGCCGACCCTCGACACCCTGTTCGCCATGGCCCGAGGCGCCACGGCGACCTGCTGCGGCGGCGAACATGGAACCGCGCAATACGCCCAGGAGCTGACCAAGTGGTTCGACACCAACTACCACTACCTGGTCCCGGAATTCAGCGCAGACCAAACATTCAAGCTGAGCTGGGAGCAGCTGTTCCACGAAGTCGACGAAGCCAAGGCCCTCGGTCATAACGTCAAACCGGTGATCATCGGCCCGCTGACTTACCTGTGGCTGGGCAAGGCAAAAGGCAACGACTTCGACAAACTCGACCTGCTGGAACGCCTGCTGCCGGTGTACAACGAAATCCTCACGCGCCTCGCCGCTCAAGGCGTGGAATGGGTGCAGATCGACGAACCGATCCTGACCCTCGACCTGCCGCAAGCCTGGAAAAATGCGTTTGAGCGCGCCTACCACATCCTTCAATATTCACCGCTGAAAAAACTGGTCGCTACCTACTTCAGCGGTCTGGAAGACAACCTCGGCCTGGCCGTCGGCCTGCCGGTGCAAGGCCTGCACATCGATGCAGTCCGCGCGCCGGATCAACTTGGCCAAGTGCTGGATCGTCTGCCGACCTACAAGATTCTCTCGGTCGGTCTGGTCAACGGTCGCAACGTCTGGCGCTGTGAACTGGAGCAAGTGCTCGCGCAACTGCAACCGGCCCAGGAACGCTTTGGCGACAACCTGTGGGTCAGCAGTTCCTGCTCGCTGCTGCACAGCCCGGTGGATCTGGAGCGCGAGGACAAACTCGACCCGGAACTTAAAAGCTGGCTTGCGTTTGCGGTGCAAAAGTGTGGCGAGATCGCCGTGTTGCGCGACGCCCTCAACGATCCGCAATCGCCAAAAGTGCAAACTGCACTGGCCGAAAGCCGGGCGATTCAGGCCAGCCGCGCCGAATCACCGCGCATCCATAAAGCCGCCGTGCAAGCGCGGATCGCCGCCATCGGTGCAGCGGACAGCCAACGTCAGTCGCCGTTTGCCCRGCGCATCGAGCAGCAACGCGCCCGCTTGAAACTGCCGGCATTCCCGACCACCACCATCGGCTCATTCCCGCAGACCGGTTCGATCCGGCTGGCGCGTCAGGCGTTCAAGCAGGGCAAGCTGTCGGCCAACGATTACACCGACGCCATGCACAGCGAAATCCGCCACGCCGTGCAAATACAGGAACGCCTTGGTCTGGACGTGCTGGTGCACGGCGAAGCCGAACGCAATGACATGGTCGAGTACTTCGCCGAGCAACTGGATGGCTACCTGTTCACCCGTTTCGGCTGGGTCCAGAGTTATGGTTCGCGCTGCGTGAAACCGGCGATTATCTACGGCGACCTCAGCCGCCCGAAGGCGATGACCGTCGACTGGATCACGTATGCACAGCGCCTGACCGACAAGGTCATGAAAGGCATGCTTACCGGTCCCGTGACCATGCTGATGTGGTCGTTCCCCCGTGAAGACGTGTCGCGCAAAATCCAGGCGCAACAATTGGCGCTGGCCCTGCGTGACGAAGTAGTCGACCTCGAAAACGCCGGCATCAAAATCGTCCAGATCGACGAAGCCGCCTTCCGCGAAGGCTTGCCTCTGCGCCGGGCGCAATGGCAGGAATACCTGGACTGGGCGGTGGAAGCTTTCCGTTTGAGCGCCAGCGGTGTGCGCGACGAAACCCAGATCCACACCCACATGTGCTACAGCGAATTCAAC
>NZ_JBFULH010000490.1:0-3066 GCF_056400445.1 Pseudomonas sp. P5_B2
ACTTATTGGTCACGCTCAATGAAGTGGCAAGGCAACTAATAAATAGCTGCCCTCGGAAAACACTAAACTACGAAGGAAATGGTCACTGTTTTTCCGGCAACAACAGGGTCACCTGTACACGGAATCCATCGGTCGGCGTATCCGTCGGATTGGTTACATATTTGGTATAGCCAATCTCGAATTGCACTGGTTTGCCGGCAATCTTTGCCAGCTGTGCAACCGTCAGATTGACTGGTGAGGTCCAACCTTCGGTTGCCCCGTCATGCGCGTTATAGGTCGACTCAGTATTAATGCCGAAAGTGGTGTAGGTTTTGGTGGTGTACAGCAGAAACGGCTGCACAAAAGTGCTATCGACATAGTCGCGATTGGATTGGCCGGCGAAAGAGTTCAACTTGTTTGCCAGGATGCCGTAAGTCCAGCCGTCCTGCTGCTTGAGCACCACGGCAGTCGGGCCAGCACTCCACTTGCCGCTACCCAGTTCCTGTTTATTGGCGGTGGGTGCATTAATCGCCGCACCCACCCCCCAAACCCAGCCATCAGCCTCCGCAACCGGAGAGTAAAAAAAACTCTGTAAGACATCGCCGATGCCCGACTGACCATTCACACCAGGCGCTGGGCTGTCGAAGTTGATGATCGGCAGGATGGTCCGCGAAATTAAATTGGTCTTTGCATCCAGGTGAATCGGGATTACCGGTTGAATATTGGTGACATTTACATCTGCATTATTCGGCCCCAATCCTCTCAAGCGATTGTACTGAACTGGCATGCTGACCAAGTCGGCGATCGGGTTACTGAGTTTTTTCGCCAGTTCGGCTTGTGACTGTTCCTGTGCAAGCGTGCCGGAGGCTTGCAGCAGGAGTGCGCAAGCTGCAATGGTGCTGACTGAACCACCCATCGTGAAATTTGCTTGATTCATTATTGCGCTCCCAAAACCTGGTATGGCATTCCTCACTTGGCCGTCCCGGCTTCCTCCAACCCTAGAACGATCACCTTGGCGGTGGTGATCTGCGTCGGCCAGGCCGGGGAAGTGAAGCCAGTGGCTACCGCGACTTTCTGCTTGCTGTCGGCGGTATAGGTAATAACGCCGCCGCCGATTCCACCACCGATTTTCTCACCCCAGAGCTTCTCGCCAGTCGTGGCATTGAGCGCGTAGAAATTGCCACCGACATCGCCGAAGAAAACGACGCCGCCCGCCGTCGGCGTCATGCCGCTGACGACCGGATAGTTCAGCTTCGCCCGCCAGGCCCACTGGCCGGTATCGGCATCGATGGCATAGACCCAACCGTGCCAGTCTTTATCGCCCTCCAGGGGGCTGCCGAACATGTAGAACGGGTTCATCGTCGCCATACCCGACCAGGGTTGCCCCATCGGCGCCGTCTCAAGTTCCTGCGTGTCCTGCATCGTCACCGCAAAGCACCAATCAACCTCGCCGACCAGAATCAGATTGGTCGCAGGAACATAAGCCGGGCTATTCCATTCCGCACCACCTACCGAGCCGGGACAGAATCGCACCGACTCCCCTACGACAAAGGGGGCCTCGACATTCACGACCTGTGTCGCCGGGACTTTGTAAAGACGCTCACCAGTAGCCCGGTCGATGCCATAGACGTGTCCGTCCTTCGGGGCGACCACTAGTAAGTCCTTGCCACCTCGAGTGTTTGCGAAGATCGGCGGGTTCGACACATCCCAGTCGTGCCAGTCCTCGCCCGAGATCTCGTAGTGATTTCGGTAATCACCGGTTTTGGCGTCGAGGACGACAACCGAGCCTGAATAGAGATTTTCGCCCTCCCGCGGCCCGATCGCAAAGTCCGGCGCCGGATTGCCACCGGGGACATAGAGCGAACCCGTCGCGGGGTCGAGCGTGGTCGACGTCCAAGTAGCGCCGCCGCTGATCGGAATGCGGGGGCCGCTCTTCCAGGTCGCTTTAGTCAGCGGCGACTTGCCTAGCGGACCGCGGATCAGGTCGCCCTCCTCATAGGGCACGAGGTATGACTCCCAGACGATTTTTCCAGTCGTGGCGTCCAGTCCGTACATGCGCCCCTTCACCCCCTTGTTGTCGCCGCCTGCCTGGCCGACGTAGACCATCCCGTCCCAGACGATCGGGGCGGCAGGTACAGTTTCACCAACGCTCGGATTGGCGATCGTCGTCTGCCACTGCTGCTTGCCGGTCTTGAAGTCGTAGGCCAGTACCCGTCCGTCCTGGGTGCCACGAAAGAGCATACCGTTCCAGTAAGCGGCGCCACGGTTGACCCCCAAAAGACTCGGCGGATATTCCTCGTGAGTGCGCCAGTTCTGCGCACAGGTCACCGGATCGAGCGAGAAAATATCGAACTCAGTGGTGCCGATCAGCGCCCCCTCCACCATGATCAGGCCAGTTTCGAAGGAGGTGTAATCTCCAACGTCATAGGTGCAGAGAGTCTTTAGCTGCTTGGCGTTCCCGATGGTGATCTGGGTCAACGGTGAATATCTGTCTGATGTCAGGGTCCGGTTATAGCTCGGCCAGTCCGAGTGCACCGCCGGCGTCTGCGGTGTTCCGGTCGGATGCACCGCCTCAGCCGATGTACTGCGCGGATAGGCCTGGTTCGTCTCCGTCGCCAGCGTGCCTTCCGGCGCGCCAAGGGTCCGGAAGAAGTTGACTACCATTCCACCATATTTGGCTACTTGCGCCGGATACTTCTTGTAGATGATGTTCCCCGTAACAGCGCCACCCAAGACCAATACGACCAATACAACGACGATCACAATAAATCTTCGCACATGGACTTCCTCTTTTCAGGCCAGGGGAACCGATTGGGTGGCGTCTACGCTGTATTCTTCCACGGAGGAATTCAACATGACCCTTGCGTTGCTATGACGCCCAGTTCCCCCTTCGCCAATGCCAACTACAGGCCAGTAGCTAAACGCGCTCACTTGGGAAACAACAGTGTTTACAAGGCAAGTGGYAGTAGGACTCTCCCCCGTCTTGTAGGAGGAATAACGTACTCGGCGAAGCTCACTGCTGAACCTTAGAACACTTGTAAAACTTGCCTGACACCGTTCATCTGATTTACTTAACCGCAGTAACTC
>NZ_JBFULH010000491.1:0-3051 GCF_056400445.1 Pseudomonas sp. P5_B2
CCCGGAGAGACTCAGAGCATTCATAGGCGCCCTGGCGGAGCTGATCGACAGCAACCCTCGCGAGGGTGATCTGTTGCATCGTGGCGGCAAACTGCTCAGCCAATTGGTCAGCCATGACGATTGGCTGCCTGAGGATTTTGCCCGCCCAGACCCGGAGCGCTATCAGCAATACCTGCTGCATGCCGATTCTCGGCAGCGTTTCAGTATCGTCAGTTTTGTCTGGGGGCCGGGGCAAAGCACCCCGGTCCATGACCATCGGGTGTGGGGGCTGATCGGTATGTTGCGAGGTGCGGAGTACTCACAGGGTTTCCAGCGCCAAACCGACGGTTCCGTGATCGCCGACAGTGAGCGGGTGCACTTGCGACCGGGCCAGGTTGAGGCCGTGTCGCCCAAAATCGGTGATATTCATCAAGTCAGCAACGCCTTTGACGATCAGGTCTCGATCAGCATTCATGTCTATGGCGCCAACATCGGTGCCGTGCGCCGCGCGGTGTATCAGCCAGACGGCAGCGAGAAGCTGTTCATTTCCGGTTATTCCAACGCCTTTCTCCCCAATATCTGGGATTTGTCCAAAGAGAACCAAGCCCTATGAGCACCCTTCCGACCCGCTCTTTCGCCGAGATTCGCCAGGCCCTGCTGAACCGTGAAGAACTGGCGCTGCTGGATGTGCGAGAAGAAGCACCCTTTGCCGAATCGCATCCGCTGTTCGCCGCTAACATTCCATTGTCGAAACTCGAACTGGAGGTGTTCTCGCGAATTCCCCGGCGCGATACCCACGTAACGGTCTATGACAATGGCGAAGGCCTGGCGAGCATCGCCGCTCAGCGACTGCAGGATCTTGGCTACATCAATGTCAGCCTGCTCGAAGGGGGCCTGGAGGGTTGGCGCCGCGCCGGTGGCGAATTGTTCATCGACGTCAACGTGCCGAGCAAAGCGTTTGGCGAACTGGTCGAAAGCCAGCGCCATACGCCGTCATTGGCGGC
Organism: Pseudomonas sp. P5_B2; assembly: GCF_056400445.1. Lineage (NCBI taxonomy): Bacteria > Pseudomonadati > Pseudomonadota > Gammaproteobacteria > Pseudomonadales > Pseudomonadaceae > Pseudomonas > Pseudomonas sp. P5_B2. The sequence goes on from NZ_JBFULH010000491.1 coordinate 984, forward strand.
CGAAGAAGTTCAGGCCCTGCTCGATAACGAGGCCGATGTGGTGGTGCTCGACGCCCGGCGATTCGATGAATACCAGACCATGAGCATTCCCACCGGCATCAGCGTACCGGGGGCGGAATTGGTACTGCGCGCCCGGGAGTTGGCACCGGACCCGGCCACGCGCATCATCGTCAATTGTGCCGGTCGCACCCGCAGCATCATCGGCACGCAATCGTTGATCAATTCCGGCATCGCCAACCCCGTTTCTGCCTTGCGCAACGGCACCATCGGCTGGACCCTCGCCGGGCAAAAACTGCAGCACGGCCAGTCGCGCCGATTCCTTCCGACCAGTGAAGAGCACCGGCAAATCGCCGCCCTTGATGCCCGTCGCGTCGCCGATAAAGCCCGGGTGGGCCGAGCAAAAATTGCCGACCTGAACCGCTGGCAACAGGAACCCACCCGCAGCACTTACCTGTTCGACGTGCGCACCCCGGAGGAATTCGAAGCCGGGCACCTGCCAACCGCCCGCTCGATCCCCGGCGGGCAACTGGTGCAGGAAACCGACCACTACGCCAGCGTACGCGGTGCGCGCCTGGTGCTGGTCGACGACGATGGTGTGCGCGCCAACATGTCCGCTTCCTGGCTCGCGCAACTGGGTTGGGAAGTGCATGTGCTGGATGACCTGCAGCCTGCACACTTCAGCGAAAAAGGTGCGTGGCAGGCACCGGTCCCCGCGCCCCGACAAGCCGAAGAAATCAGCCCCGCGACTCTGGCCGAATGGCTGACCCGCGATGACACCGCGGTGCTGGATTTCACCAGCAGCGCCAATTATGTCAAACGCCACATTCCGGATGCCTGGTGGGCGTTGCGCGGGCAACTGCGTGAAGCGCTGGCCAAGGTGCCAACAGCCGAGCGCTATGTGCTGACCTGTGGCAGCAGTCAGTTGGCGCGACTGGCAGTGGCCGAAGTCGAGGTATTGACTGGCAAAGCCRTGTTTCTGCTCAAGGGTGGCACGGCCAGCTGGATCGCCGCGCACCTGCCACTGGAAGAAGGCGAAACCCGCCTGGCGTCTCCGCGCATTGATCGCTACCGCCGCCCTTATGAAGGTACCGATAGCCCGCGCGAAGCGATGCAGGCCTATCTGGATTGGGAGTTCGGACTGGTCGACCAATTGGCTCGCGACGGCACCCACGGATTTTACGTGATCTAGCCATGCGCACCCCGGCGCCTCGGTCAGTGCCGGGGTGCCGCTCTTCTTGAGCATCCCCTCCTCTTCAGACCAAGCCCTCCTCTCGCGCCTGGCGCGTTCTGCCTTGTGCTGTTGATCTTCAGCACAACCTTAAATGCATTTGTTTAATAATCATCAACGCAATAATCAGCTAACTTCATAATTAGCATATAACCATAAAGAATTTCACAGACGTTTCTTATAGATATAACGTCAGCCACAGACCGACCCCTTCTCCAGGCGGAGGTTATTCGAAGCGCAACAACCTGCCTGGAGTTCCCCCATGTCACCCAAATCCCTGTTGTTGAGCCTCTTTTGCACTCTGGGCTTCGCCGCATCCTCCCACGCCGCAGACCTGCAACCGCTGCTGGTGGCCAATCAGAAATCCACGATCAAAGTGCTGTTGGAAGTGTCCGGCGAGCTGAAGAATGTGCCCTACGACATCCAGTTCTCCGAGTTTCCGGCCGCCGCGCCACTGGGCGAGGCGCTGAATGCCGGTGCGGTAGACATCGGCGCTTTGGGCGATGCGCCGTATGTGTTCGCCCTCGGGGCAGGCGCGCCGATCAAGGTAGTCAGCATCATGCATGCCGAGGGTCGCTATACCACGGCCATTCTCGCGCCCAAGGATTCACCGTTGAACGATGCCAGCGACCTTAAAGGCAAGCGGATCGTCACCACCCGTGGCTCCATTGGCCACTTCCTGGCGATCAAGGCCTTGCGCAGTGCTGGCCTGAGCACCCACGACGTGCAGTTCATTTACCTGCTGCCGAGCGAGTCTCGAATCCTGCTGGATAACGGCAGCGCTGACGCCTGGTCGACCTGGGACCCCTACACCACTATTTCCACCACCCAGAGTCAGGC
>NZ_JBFULH010000492.1:0-5117 GCF_056400445.1 Pseudomonas sp. P5_B2
CGCAGGGTTTCTTCGTACAGGTGGTCGTCTTCGTCCAGCCACTGCTGGATCGGCAGCGCCACACCGAAATCGCTCTGCAATGCAGCTTCCAGACCGGCCACATCCCACTGCTCAGGCAGCGACTGTGGAGGAATGTGTGCACTGATGGTGGCGTTGAGCACGTCCTGACGGAAATCGGCGATGGTTTCACCGATGTTGTCAGCGGCCAGCAACGTGTTACGCATGTGATAAATCACTTTACGCTGTTCGTTGTTGACGTCGTCGAACTCAAGCAGTTGCTTACGAATGTCGAAGTTACGGCCTTCAACCTTGCGCTGAGCCTTTTCAATGGCGTTGGTCACCATGCGGTGCTCGATCGCCTCACCTGGCTGCATGCCCAGGGCCTTCATGAAGTTCTTCACCCGATCAGAGGCAAAGATGCGCATCAGGCTGTCTTCCAGCGACAGGTAGAAGCGGCTGGAACCGGCGTCACCCTGACGACCGGCACGACCACGCAACTGGTTGTCGATACGTCGCGATTCGTGACGCTCGGACGCAATCACCTGCAAGCCGCCCGATTCGAGCACTTGCTGGTGACGCTTCTGCCAGTCGGCCTTGATCTGGGCAATCTGCTCAGGCGTTGGATCTTCCAGGGAAGCCACTTCCACTTCCCAGTTACCGCCCAGCAGGATGTCGGTACCACGACCGGCCATGTTGGTGGCGATGGTCAGTGCGCCTGGGCGACCAGCCTGGGCAATGATCTCGGCTTCTTTTTCGTGGAACTTGGCGTTCAGAACCTTGTGTTCGATGCCTTCTTCCACGAGCAGGCGGGACATGTGCTCGGAGGTTTCGATGGTCGCGGTACCCACCAGCACCGGACGGCCCGCCGCCATGCTTTCCTTGATGTCGGCGACGATGGCCGTGTACTTCTCGTCGGCGGTCAGGAACACCAGATCGTTGTAGTCTTTACGTGCCAACGGCTTGTTCGGCGGAATGACCATGACCTGCAGGCCATAGATCTGATGGAACTCGAACGCCTCGGTGTCAGCCGTACCGGTCATGCCGGACAGTTTGTTGTACAGACGGAAGTAGTTCTGGAACGTGGTCGATGCCAGGGTCTGGCTCTCGGCCTGAATGTTCAGGTTTTCCTTGGCTTCGATGGCCTGGTGCAGGCCTTCGGACAAACGACGGCCCGGCATGGTACGCCCGGTGTGTTCGTCGACCAGGACAACCTGACCGTCCTGCACGATGTACTCGACGTTGCGGTGGAACAGTTTGTGCGCACGCAGGCCTGCATAAACGTGAGTCAGCAGGCCCAGGTTGTGGGACGAATACAGGCTTTCGCCTTCAGCCAGCAGGCCGATGCTGGTGAGCGTTTCTTCGACGTACTGGTGACCGGCTTCGTTGAGTTCGACCTGACGGGTCTTCTCATCGACGGTGTAGTGGCCGGCCTTGGTGACTTCGCCTTCAACCTCTTCGACGTGCAACTCCAGCTGCGGGATCAGTTTATTGATCTCGATGTACAGCTTGGAGCTGTCCTCGGCCTGACCGGAGATGATCAGCGGTGTACGGGCTTCGTCGATAAGGATGGAGTCGACTTCGTCGATCACGGCAAAATTGAGTTCACGCTGGAATTTTTCTTCCATGCTGAACGCCATGTTGTCGCGCAGGTAATCGAAACCGAATTCGTTGTTGGTGCCGTAAGTAATGTCGGCGGCGTAAGCCTGACGTTTCTCTTCCGGCGGCTGGAAAGGCGTGACCACGCCGACCGTCATGCCGAGGAATTCGTAGAGCGGACGCATCCAGTTGGCGTCACGGCGGGCCAGGTAATCGTTCACCGTCACAACGTGCACGCCCTTGCCGGACAGTGCGTTGAGGTAAACGCCTAGTGTTGCCACCAGGGTCTTGCCTTCACCGGTACGCATTTCCGCGATCATGCCTTCATGCAAGGTCATGCCGCCGATCAGCTGGACATCGAAGTGGCGCATGCCCATGACGCGCTTGCCGGCTTCGCGGGCGACCGCAAAGGCTTCTGGCAGCAGCTTGTCGAGGGATTCCCCTTTGGCGATGCGGGCCTTGAACTCATCAGTCTTGGCACGCAATTGATCGTCCGAAAGGGCCACCATTTGCTCTTCGAAGGCATTGACGAGTTGCACCGTCTTGAGCATGCGTTTGACTTCACGCTCGTTCTTGCTTCCAAAAAGTTTCTTTAACAAAGGCGCAAACATATCGGCAGGATCTTCCACACTAAAGGGATGGAGGGCGGCCCCGTGAGTCGCCCGTGCAGCCCTCATGGCCGCATGCGAACGAGCATTCTACCCGGAAACGATGGTGAGGAAAGTGGCGTTGTTCCACGATGCATGCACTGCGCTATAACGGGGCTCACTTAAAATAAGGGCTTTTTGCATAACTTCAAGCCATTCACGGCAGAAGTTACTCGTTGATTTAATGGGTAAAGCGCCCGCAAAGCAATGGGTCGGGTGCAGGTGGTGCTTTCTGCTACCATAGCCGCTCTGTTACTTCAGGTGTCTGATCATGGCATTTCGCCCTCTTACGGCCAGAGCACCCGCCGTTCTGCTTCGCGAAGCCAAACCGCTGAAAGCTATTTTTGGCCACGCTCAACGCCTGGGTCATTTACAACGTCTGCTCGAAAGCCAATTACAGCCCGCCGCCCGCGAACATTGCCATGTGGCGTCGTGGCGCGAAGGCAGTTTGTTGCTGATCGTCACCGACGGACATTGGGCCACCCGTCTGCGTTATCAGCAAAAGCGTCTGCAACGCCAGTTACAGTTGTTTGACGAGTTCGCCAGTTTGACCCGGATTTTGTTCAAGGTTCAGCCACCGACCGTTCAGCAAGGGGCGGCGGGGCATACCATCAGTTTGTCGACGGATGCCGGGGCGACCATTCAGGCCACGGCCGACGGGATCAGCGATCCGAATCTGCGGGCCGCACTCGAGCGATTAGCCGCTCACGCCAAACCCAAGGCCTGACATAGATCAAATGTGGGAGCGGGCTTGCTCGCGAAGGCGGCTGACCAGCCAACATCTCTGTTGAATGTTAACCCCGGCCTGGTCGGTAAAACTTGGTTCTTCGGGCGTAGGTTTGGCCGGCGCCGCATCGGGGTCCGGTGCCAACCCCTTGCGCCCCATCAGCACTTCATAAGCCGATTCTCGATCAAGCGGCTTGTCATATCGCCCTTGCAACGGCGAACTGGTAATCAGTGCCGCACGCTCGGCCTCGCTCAACGGCCCGATGCGCGATTGCGGCGGTGCGATCAATACGCGCTGGACCATTTCAGGCGTGCCTTTATCGGCCAGCGTCCCGACCAGCGCCTCGCCAATCCCCAATTCGGTCAATACCGACAAGGCATCGAACGCCGGGTTCGGCCRGAAGCCCTCGGCCACGGCACGCAGGGATTTCTGTTCCTTGGCGGTGAACGCGCGCAAACCGTGCTGGACGCGCAACCCCAACTGAGCCAGCACGTCATCCGGTAAATCACCCGGTGATTGGGTGACGAAAYATACGCCCACACCTTTCGAGCGGATCAGCCGCACCACCTGCTCCAACCGGTCCTGCAACGCCTTGGGCGTACCAGCGAACAACAAGTGTGCTTCGTCGAAAAACAACGCCAGCAGCGGTTTGTCCGCATCACCGCGTTCCGGCAACTGCTCGAACAGTTCAGCGAGCAGCCAGAGCAAGAAGGTCGCGTAAACCTTCGGTGCTTCGTGAACCAGACGACTGGCATCCAGCAAGTGAATGCGCCCGCGACCGTCAGCGGTTGGTTGCAGGATGTCTTCGAGTTGCAGCGCCGGTTCGCCGAACAACGCTTCAGCGCCTTGTTGTTCCAGCGTTGCCAGACGCCGCAACAGCGCCTGACTTGAGCCGGTGGTCATCAACGCGGCGTCATCCCCGAGCAATTCGGGGTGGTCACGCAGGTGATTGAGCAGCGCCTTCAAATCCTTGAGATCGAGCAGCAACAGCCCTTCGCGGTCCGCCACCTTGAACGCCGCGTACAGCGCCGACTGCTGGCTGTCGGTCAGCTCCAGCAAACTGCCCAGCAGCAATGGACCCATTTCACTCAAGGTGGTGCGCAATGGATGACCGGACTGGCCATKAATGTCCCACAGCGTCACCGGATACGCCTGAGGCTTGTGGTTCAGCCACGGCATCCCGGCGATGCGTTCGGCGATCTTGCCTTGCGGGTTACCGGCGGCACCGAGCCCACACAGGTCGCCCTTGATGTCGGCGGCAAACACCGCCACGCCCGCGTCGCTGAAGGCTTCGGCCATGCGTTGCAACGTGACGGTTTTACCCGTCCCGGTAGCGCCTGCGACCAGACCGTGACGGTTGGCCAGACGCATGGCCTGGGCGATGGACTGGCCGGCAAGGTCGGCGCCGAGAACGAGTTGCAATGAGTCAGGCATTTTGTCACCCATGGTTAATCTTTGATCCGGCACGGCCGATACAAAAATCGAGACTGCACAGAAATCAGCGTCGGTAATTCCCTAAGGAAAGAACGGAAATATCAGCTTATTTACAACATTGCCCACCTTGCGTGCCTTTATAAAAGCACGCCCAGGACATTAAGACCTTAGCGGAACCCCAAGCCATGAACAAAAACCTGCGCTTCAGCCATAAGATTTTGTTTGCCGCCGCGCTCATTGTTATTGCCGCCTTCGCCTCGTTCACGCTGTACAACGACTATTTACAGCGCAACGCCATTCGCGAAGATCTGAACAATTACCTCAATGAGATGGGAGACGTCACCGCCAGCAACATTCAGACCTGGTTGAGCGGCCGAATCCTGTTGATCGACAACCTCGCCCAAAACATCGCCATCAATCCAGAACCGTCCACGGTCGCCAGCCTGCTTGAGCAGAAAGCCCTGACGTCGACCTTTATGGCGTCATACCTGGGCGATGCCACCGGCAGCTTCACCATTCGCCCGGACGCCCAGATGCCCGCCGGTTTCGACCCACGGGTTCGACCTTGGTACAAAGGCGCGCAAAGCAGCAACACCGCGACCCTGACCGAACCGTACATCGATGCGGCCACCGGCCAGACCATCATTTCCATCGCCACTGCCTCGCGCAAAGCCGGACAAAGCGTCGGTGTGGTGGGCGGCGACTTGAGCCTG
>NZ_JBFULH010000493.1:0-3040 GCF_056400445.1 Pseudomonas sp. P5_B2
GGCTTAGGCCGGGCTTTTCTTTGTCTGCGATTTGGGTCTTCGATTTGGTGAAATGGAGTGATTCAGGCAGCTTTACGCTGATTGATCCGCCGTCATCGCAGGCAAGYCGTGCTCCCACTGGGATTGAGTTGCACAGGCTGCGACCGCACCGATCACGAGAATAGCTGGGCTTTTCAACTCGAAGGCACAGGCATCTTCTTCCATCGCCATCAGGCTACTCCGACATTCCCGTTGATGCGGCAACGATGCATTTTCAATCATCGCTACCGGCGTATCGGCTGCCATTGCGCCAGCCAGCAGTTGCTCACGGATCTCGCTGAGCTTGGCCACACCCATGTAAATCACCAGTGTCGTGCCACTTTGTGCCAGCGCTTGCCAGTTAAGGCTGCTGCCATCCTGTGTGTGGGCGGTGACCAGCGTTACCCCTCGTGCCACGCCGCGCAGGGTCAAGGGAATATCGCATTGCGTCGCGCCAGCCAACCCGGCAGTGATGCCATTGACCAGCTCAACCTCGACACCACGCTCACGCAACCACTGAGCTTCTTCACCGCCACGCCCGAAGATGCACGGGTCGCCACCCTTGAGCCGAACCACGCATTTGCCGTGGCGGGCATAACGCAGCATCAGGCGATGAATGAACTCTTGCGGAGTAGAGCGACAGCCGCCGCGTTTACCCACGGGAATAATCCGCGCGCCGCAGCAGTGCTCCAGCACCGCGTCGTTGACCAGATCGTCGATCAGCACCACATCCGCTTCTCTCAAAGCCCGAACAGCTTTGAGCGTCAGCAATTCAGGGTCACCGGGACCCGCACCCACCAGCCAGACTTTTGCGCTCATAGTGTTTTCCTCACGAGATGGCGGCTTGCGGCTGCGCGGTGGCGGCCAGCAAACGCTTGATTTCCGGGACGCAGGAGCCGCATTGCGTGCCGCAACCCAATTCTTGTTTCAACCCCTGCAAGTCCAGGCCACGGCGGATGCCGGTGCAGACGGCGTTTTGGCTGACGTTTTTGCAATTGCACAGGGTTTTGTTGCCGACCGCTTCGGCGTCCACCTGGCCCGGTGGGGCACTCAGTGGCGCGAGCAGCCAGCGCCGTAGCTGTTCATCGGCGCGACCTTCGAGCCATAGGTTCTGCAGCCAGTGTCGGGCGAGGGTTTCACCTGCCAAACGGATCGCAGTGATCCGGCCGTTCTCGATCCGCACCCGCTTACCGATTGAGCGCCGGGGGTCGTCGTAGGCCAGGACCGGTCCGTCATTGAGTCCCAGGCATTGATCGATTTCCCGCAGCAGTTGCGGATCAGGCGCGGTGGCGCTGGCAGCGCGTATCAGCAGTGCAGGGCGTTCACGGCCGGCAAGGCTGAGGCTGACGTAGGAAAACGTCTCGCAGAGGGGTCGTAGCGTCTCAAAGTGCTGTTGGACATCGCCCTCTATCAGCGCGAAAAGGTGCCAAGGCAACTGGACCGGTTCGAGGCGCACGCCGCTGTGTTTCAGCTCCGGTTGTTTCGACAACGGGTCGAAGGCGGGGAGCGTGAGAGTGTTTATGCCGCCCTTAAGAAAACGGTCGCCAAAATGCATCGGCAAAAAGGCTTGGCCCGGACGCACACTGTCATCGCTGGTGACCGGCACGATCACCGCGCCGCGCCGGCTTTTCAGGCTGATCAGATCACCCGTTTGCAGGCGATGCCGGCGCAATTCATCGGGGTGCAGGCTCAACACGGCCTCACTGACATGACCGAACAACTGTGAGGCGGTGCCGGTGCGGCTCATGCCGTGCCATTGATCCCGCAGGCGACCGGTGATCAGCGTCAGTGGGAAGCGTGCATCCCGTTGTTCCTTGGCGGCGCGATACGGATCGGCCACGAACTGCGCGCGGCCACTGGCGGTCGGGAAAATACCGTCCAGATACAACCGGGCGGTGCCTGCGCTTGAACCCGTAGGAAAAGGCCATTGTTGCGGACCGATTTTGTCGATCAGCGCATGGCTGATTCCAGACAAATCCAGATCGCGGCCACGCGTCAGCTGTTTGTATTCATCGAAGACCTGCGCCGGTGTTTCAAAGGCAAACAGGCTGGTCGCTTCCGGACGCAGACGTTCCTCCAGACGCTGTGCGAAATCCACCGTGATCGCCCAGTCCGGGCGCGCTTCACCCGGTGCGACAATCGCCCGGCGGACGTGGGAAATACGCCGTTCGGAGTTGGTGACCGTACCGTCCTTTTCGCCCCAACTGGCAGCCGGCAACAACAGGTCGGCAAACCTGGCGGTTTCAGTAGTGCGGAAAGCCTCCTGCAACACCACGAACGGGCACGTTTCCAAAGCCGCGCGCACGGCGGTTTGATCGGGTAGGGACTGAGCTGGGTTGGTACAAGCAATCCACAAGGCTTTGATCTTTCCGCTGCCCACCTGCTCAAACAACTCGATGGCGCTCAGCCCTGGGTTTTCCGGCAGTTGATCAACGCCCCAGTAAGCCGCCACTTCGGCACGGTGTTCCGCATTGGCGGCATCGCGATGCCCCGGCAGCAAGTTGGACAGACTGCCGGTTTCGCGCCCACCCATGGCATTCGGCTGACCGGTCAACGAGAAAGGTCCTGCACCCGGACGGCCAATTTGCCCGGTCGCCAAGTGTAAATTGATCAGTGCGCTGTTTTTTGCGCTGCCGGCGGTGGACTGGTTCAGCCCCATGCACCACAACGACAGGAAACTCGGTGAAGTACCGACCCACTCGGCGCATTGCTGCAGTTGTTCGATGCTGATGCCACACAGCTGCGACACCATCTGCGGTGTGTAATCGCGCACCAGGCTCTTCAACTCGGCCAGGCCTTCGGTATGGGCCTTGATGTAGTCGCGGTCGACCCAGTCTTCCCACAGCAACAGGTGCAAAATCCCATGGAACAAGGCGACATCGGTCCCCGGAAGAATCGCCAGGTGCAGGTCAGCCAAATCGCAGGTGTCGGTGCGACGCGGGTCGATGACGATGACTTTCATCTGTGGCCGGCGGGATTTGGCTTCTTCCAATCGGCGAAATAGTACCGGGTGGGCGTAGGC
>NZ_JBFULH010000494.1:0-3038 GCF_056400445.1 Pseudomonas sp. P5_B2
GAGTGGGTTGGAGGTTTCGATAGTCAATGTTGGAGGTTGTAGTAGTGCAGTTGTCCGGCAGTTTGACGCGGGTGGTCAGGGAGTAATAAGGATCGTAGGAAATAGCGATCGAACCCTGCGCCTGGCTTTCCTTGAACGTCTGCAGCTTAAAGAAGCCCTCGGGTTTTTCGTAGGTGGCAAACTTTCGTCGCACCGACCAAAGCCTGTCATTTTGGTCCCACTCAGTGTCCGGAGGTAAGGCAATGGACATTTTTTTGTAGCCCGCGTCCTCGAGTTTTTCTTCCAAATCAAAAGGCGTTGAGGCTGACAGCTTGAGCAGGTCGTAGACCTTCAAGGCTACGTCATTGAGCTCGGCTGTTTCCATGTGATCCACCAACGCTTCGACACTGGCGCTTCCATCGACACAGGTGCCGCTTGTGTCTGGTTTTCTGTAGCGTGTCAGCGACAAGCCCGTCATGACTTTTGCGGTTTTCCATGACGCCAACGCGCTCAGCTCAAGCAGCTTTTCATAATGGATGTCTTTGGGTTCCAGCCCTCCAGCCGCAGGTGCCTTGGGCAGTTTCAAGGCATTGGTTCGCTGGAGATAGCGCAGGCCCAGGCGCCTGGCCTCAGGCATATCAATGTGGATGAATTGCGCCTTTGTTTCGTTCACGTAGTAATACTGTTGGTCTGCGTCATGGGCGTCTTTCCACCATGTGCGCTGCCATTTGTCTGCAAACGGAGCGGAGTCTTCTTTCGTTTTACGTCGTGCGTAACTGATCTCCAGGCTGTGAGTGAGGTGCCCGTAGGCGTCCCATTCCAGATTGATTGAATGAGTGCAACGAGGATCATCAGAGATGCGCTCGTATTGATACTTTATGGACTCCACCGTCAAGGGATGCACGATTGAGTAAGGGCTGTATTTATCGAGACTGCGCACCGCGCGTACCCGGTATCGGAACTGTTCTACCGAGTAAGGATGTTTTTCCTCCGGCGTCTTGTCCGGACCGTAAATTTCTATCCGCAACGGGCGTCCGCTTAATGCTCTGGCGAACTCACGGCGTTGAGTCGATTTGAGCTTGTCCGGACTCAGGGACTCACTCGTCTGAAGTACAGTGAGACCGAGTGGGATGGCTGATTTGTCGCTGCTGTAGTAATCCTGATTGAGCAGGTCTACTGCTTCACCCGTGTGGAACCAGGTCTTGGTCGTTTTGGGCTTGGCCTCAGCTTTGACGGTGGGGTTATCCGTTTGCTGAAGCAAACCAAACCCCCGAAACACTCGCTCGTCGCTGTCATAGATGCCCCGTCGATACTTGAATTGTTGCGACAATTGATTGCCTGTGACTTCATCGAACTGAGTCTGCTGTTTGACCAGATGCACCGAAAAGGGGAGGTGTGAGATCGCTGGTTTGTTGTTCTTGAGTAACTGTTTTTTTTCATCCAGCCACTCTTGTGCAGAGCTGCGATAACGAATGCTGCCCGAGGCGCCCATGTTGTTATTGGTCGAATTGAGCAGGTAAGGTTTGGCGTCAACAAAGTCATATCGCCAATGCCGGTCTACCTCTCCCGGCAGGCTGAAAACCAGACTGGAGCAGCCAAGTCCCTGCAGATCTGTAGCGCTGACCTGGCAAAAACGGTCATAGCGCAGGCCTTCCGGCCACGGCAAAACAACGCCTCGGCGCAAGCTGTTGCCACCCTGGTTCATGAATATGCGCGCACCATCAGCTTGCAGATAAATAAGGTCCGTCGCACCCGAGCCGTCCAGATCGGCTAGCAAAATGCGTGATGCGTCGAAAGCCTCGTAGGTGAAGTCGAGGGTGGCGATAACCCGCCCCTTTGCGAAGCGTCCGCGCCCCAGATTGGGCCAGCATTTGACTTCGTTGTGACGGATACGGATCAGGTGCTGTTGGCCGCTACCCAAAAAACCACTGAAAGCCACCAGTTCGCTGCGAGCGTCGCCAGGCACCGGCAGGTCGTCCTCATCTACCAGGCGGGGCACTTCGATTGCGGGAGCGAACCGGGCAGTTTTCTGATTGGCATACAGGCGAACGCTGCGCGGTCCCAGCATCACCAGATCGCTCAAGCCCGCCCCCATCAGATCGGCCAACTGTCCTTGCGGGTTGAAGAACTCCGTGGGTACAGCCGCAAATAAAGTGAAGTTTGACCATTTGCCATTGGGGCTCAGCGTAAAAAAGCCACTGAGCCCAGGTCGTGTCACGATCCAGTCCGGATGTCCGGTACCGCTGATGTCGCCGAGAAACTGCCGAAACGGTCTATTGCTATCGGCCAGCGGTATTTCTGGTAGTTCAAACCATTGGGTATAGGTGATCTGGTCCTTTCCTTTCTCACCACGCGACGGCTGGCTGTAGCGCCAACTTTTGTCCGTTTGGTGAAGGACACCCGGCAGGCCTTCTCCAAGCAAATCGACAAACTGAAAACGCTGTCCGTGGTTGAGGCTGGACAACGCGTCGAAGGTTTTGTAGCCGTCGGCATCACGTTTCAGGGTGAAACCGGTGTACGTGAATTCAAGCGGCGGTTGGTAGCTGTCCGTCTCTTTGCCATAGGATTGGGGTAACGCCGTCATCAGGCAGTTGCAGGATTGAGCGCTGGCCTGATACTCAAGCAAGACTCGACGAACCAGCACTGGGTCATTAGCCATGGAAGTCTCATTGGGAAAGTAATGAAACATCAGGATTTGCCGGCACAAGTACCGAGTGCCTATTTCAAATCCATAAGCGAACTCCGTGAAGGGATCGCCGCGTACCGACCATGCGGGCGTCGTTTTGTAGTCGGGCTTCTTGTCTGGCGATGCGTTGTGTTCTTCGTAGTCGAAACACAGGTCGAAATGCCACCCTTGATCCTTGATGCCATCGAGTTTGCACAGGTACAGCGCTGAGCCTGCTTTGAAATTGCCATAGCGCACGCGGCTCGGATAACGCTGGGCGCGGTTATCGCTATCGCCGGTGTCGGCCTCGTTGCCCGTGGCGTACTCATACAGAATATGTTCGCCATGAGCATTCATGCTCTCTTCGATCAACCACTCGGCTACTCGCAAGGGG
>NZ_JBFULH010000495.1:0-3036 GCF_056400445.1 Pseudomonas sp. P5_B2
AGGATGGTCTGGCGGTCAAAGTCCGGGGCAAGGTTTCGTTGTTCGAGGGACGTGGCGACTATCAGCTGATTCTCGACACCGTGGAGCCGGCCGGTGATGGCGCGCTGCGCCTGGCCTTCGATGCACTGAAAGAAAAGCTCAGCGCCGAAGGCCTGTTCAGTGCCGAGCGCAAAGTGCCGCTGCCGGCGCATCCGCAACGCATCGGCATCATCAGTTCGCCCACCGGCGCGGTGATTCGCGACATTATCAGCGTGTTCCGCCGCCGTGCACCGCAGATCCAGCTGACGCTGATCCCCACCGCCGTGCAAGGTCGCGAGGCCACCGCGCAGATTGTCCGCGCACTGAAACTGGCGGACGCCCGTGGTTTCGACGCACTGATCCTGGCCCGTGGCGGCGGTTCGCTGGAAGACCTCTGGTGCTTCAACGAAGAAGCCGTAGCCCGTGCGGTCGATGCCTGCGTCACGCCGATTGTCAGCGCCGTCGGCCATGAAACCGACGTATCCATCAGTGACTTCGTGGCTGACGTCCGCGCCCCGACGCCGTCCGCTGCCGCTGAACTGCTCGCGCCGGATTCCGGCGATCTGGTGCGTCGGGTCGAAAGCCTGCATCGCCGGCTGGTGATGCGCATGCGCGACCGTTTGATGCGCGACCGCTTGCGTCTGGAGGGTATTTCCCGCCGCTTGCGTCATCCTGGCGAACGCCTGCGCCAGCAAGCTCAGCGTCTGGATGACCTGGACATGCGCATGCGCCGCGCATTCGAACGCAGCCTCAATACCCGGCGCGAGCGTTTGATTCGTCTGGAAACCCGTCTCGCCGGGCAACATCCGGGCCGGCAATTGGCGATGCTCCGCCAGCGCCTCGACAGCCTCGCCGAACGCCTGCCCCGTGCGATCCGCGAGGGCCTCAAGTCGCGGCGCCTGCAACTGCAAAGTCAGGTCCAGACGCTACAGGTGGTCAGCCCGCTGGCGACCCTGGCCCGTGGCTACAGCATTCTGCTGGACGAACGTGGCAACGCGATCCGCAGCGCCGAACAAACCCACAACGGTCAGCGTCTCAAGGCCAAACTCGGCGACGGCGAACTGCAGGTTCGGGTCGAAGACAATCACCTGACGCCTATCACCCTTTCTTTACTGGATTGATCCATGCCGCGTTTTTTTGCTCCGCTGCTGTTGCTGTGCCTGACCTTCAACGCCCACGCCGACAGCTACATCACTCGCCTGTTGAATAAACCGGTGCCAGGCGGCGTGGCCGTGGTGGACCTGGGCGCTTCTGTCCAGGCGCCGAAAGCCAGCTATCAAGGCAAACCGGTGTTGGTGGTCAAGGAACAGAATAACTGGCTGGCGATTGTCGGCGTGCCGTTGACGGTGAAACCGGGTACGCAGCAGCTCAGCAGCGGCGGTCGTAATCTCAGCTTCACCGTCGGCAACAAGAAGTACCCGGAACAGCACATCACGCTGAAGAACACGCAGCAGGTCAATCCGAATCCGGACAACCTCAAGCGCATCGAAGGCGAACTGGCCGAACAGATCCAGGCCTACCAAAGCTTCAGCCCAAACACCCCGAGCAACCTGCTGCTGGACAAACCGGTCAACGGGCCGCTGTCGAGCAAGTTTGGTGTGCGTCGCTTCTTTAACGGGGAAGAGCGCAATCCGCACGCAGGGCTGGACTTCGCCGTGCCTGCCGGTACGCCGATCAAGACGCCGGCGGCGGGCAAGGTGATTCTGATCGGCAATTACTTCTTTAACGGCAACACGGTGTTTGTCGATCACGGGCAAGGCTTTATCAGCATGTTCTGCCATATGTCGAAAATCGACGTGAAGGTCGGGCAGCAACTGGCCCGTGGCGGGGTGGTCGGGAAAGTGGGAGCGACGGGGCGCGCGACCGGGCCGCACATGCACTGGAATATCAGCCTGAATGATGCGCGGGTGGATCCGGCTATTTTTATCGGTGCATTTCAGCCCTGAATTTTCGGTAAGGCTGCCGGCCCCTTCGCGAGCATCAAAGACACCACCTATTCAGCCTCAAGATCCTCAATCCCATGAGCTTCCCGGTCCGCCAGGCAATGCTTGATCCACTCCTGAGTATCTGCCGAGAACCCCGTCAACTCCTCAGACGTGATCAACTCCCGCGCGCACAACCCAAGCAAGTGCGACTGAGCCTCATGCCGTGAAAATCTAAACACACCAAACGCCCAATACAGCTCCTTTTGCCTGGACTGAAGTAGCTCTTCAGTGGCCTCAATCCGATCGTAAGGCTCCAGGCTTTTATCCAGCACCGTGCGCTCGACCTCCTCCATGATCCGAATGCACATCCGCTCATGTGCCAATGGACGCAACGCGCTATACCGCTTCCAGTCCGACTCGTTCATGTTCGACTCCTGCCTGTCAGCCGTCTTGTTCAGGCTTTAAGCATAGCGGTGCTCAGGGAGTCGTCGCCGCAAACCTCAAATTGCGCAGCACTCAAACCTCGCGCAATCATAAAAACAATAACCCCCATTAACAGCAATAAAATCTCGATAAAATCGACATTCAGGGTATTCCTCTCAATTTTTTTCGACTGCTTGCCATCCTTCCCCCCCGAGGTTAGGGTTGAAGGCATGAAAACCTCTCACACCCTCATTCAGCTTCGCCAGCACCGCAGCCTGTGCCTCGTCAGCGCACGACTGCCGGGCTGAATCGCGATGCCTCGCTCCACGCTTTTCCCCAAGAACATTTGATCCACCGGCAGGCCGCCTTTTTTCGGCCCACACAATAAGGATTCCCACGATGAGCATGCTCAAAGATCCGTCTTCGAAATACCGCKCGKTCCCGACCATCGACATCCCGGATCGCACCTGGCCGTCGAAGACCATCACTGCAGCGCCGATCTGGTGCAGCTCCGACCTTCGTGATGGCAACCAGTCGCTGATCGAGCCAATGGACGCGGTCAAGAAATTGCGTTTCTGGAAAACCCTGGTGTCTGTCGGCGTGAAAGAAATCGAAGCCTCGTTCCCGGCTGCTTCGCAAACCGACTTCGACTTCGTGCGCACCCTGATCG
>NZ_JBFULH010000496.1:0-3034 GCF_056400445.1 Pseudomonas sp. P5_B2
GTTGAACGAAGATATCTACCTGAATCTGACGAATGAAGGTGACCTGGATCTGGGTTTTCATTTTGAGCCTGACATGACGACTCCGCGTAAATTGGGAGCAGGTGGGTTGCTCTGGAAGGTCCGCTCTACCTCCGATAACAGTGCGCGTTTCCAGTTGCAGGTATGCCATGACGAGTTGGATCCTTATGAGTTGCAGGGGAGGCTGCTGTCAACAAAGCTTGAGCAAGAGGGGAGGTTCGAGCTTGACGGTAACGAACTGGACCTCGAAAGCCCCATGTATCCCTGTCTCGGAGGTGTGCACACCTTAAGGTACGAACCCCGGGCGGATAGCCTGATGACCGGGCTTGACGTCGCGGCAAAGTGGACCGGTGCGTCAAGCTCTGCATTCGATATGACCCTGTCGCCTGACCATGAGCGAGCTCTAATGAGTGACGGCCTGGAGTGGACGCTGGATGCTGGCGCCAGCACTGAAAGCGGTGAGTCGGGGCTCTCGCTGGAACTCACTCAGGCCCGGTTCACTTTCCCGGCACTGGCTATGTCGCTGGGACACAACCGAATCATAATCGACGACGAACGAGGGCCTACGTTTGATCCCGTCGTAGGCGAAACCGTCACGTTGGAGATTAAAGTCCACTCGTTTTACACCCGGCGGCCAGTATCGGGAATCGAAGTAAGTTTCTCCGACGGGAGCACTGCAACACCGGTAACAACGACGGCTGATGGTTGGGCGCGCTTTTCTTTTGAAACCACCCAACCGGGCGATGTACGAGTGGTTGCCAAGGTGCCAAGCCCCTACGACCGCCCCGAAGATGCTCCCACTCATGCATTTGAGTTCACGGTACTGACCCAGAAACCGGATTCACCCCCAGTGTCAGCTTCTACAACGTTTGCGAGCGAGGGATTGCCTATGCCTGAAGAACAGTTGCCAGGGGCCGTCAGTGTCGAGATTGGCGAGGTCCGCGAGGCTTCGTTAGATCCGGTGGTGGGTGAGTCAGTCGGGTTGGCGCTCAAGGTTCGCCTGGCAGGTACTCAACGGGCAGCCGCCGATGTGGGGGTGATTTTCGCTGCCGAGCAAGAGCGCACGCTAGTGGTGACGGATGGCGAGGGGTGGGCGCGTTTTGCCTATACGGCCGAACAGGCCAAGGATGTCGAGGTGGTCGCTACGCTGGAAGGCGTCAACGATCGCGCCGACGCGGTTTTGTCCCACACCTTTAAAATTAAGACATTGGCCGAGAGTGTCTGGGGCACGGCAAAGATTCAACTGAACAATGAGGTCACGAAACCGGTGTGGGGAGTGGAGACCCTTTTCCCCCAGACTGGGCCGGTGCATACCCTCAAGTTGACAGTCGACGATTCGAACAGCCATTTGCTCGGTCGCGATATTTGCCTGGGATTGACGGGGTACTCCTCGCATGTGCAACTCGGACTGAACATCAACCCAGCGTTGGGTATTGCCCGACCATTAACCGCTGACGGTTTGAGTTGGAGTTGCAGTGGGAGTATTGGAGGTGCTTATGACTTGCAACTCGAAGCCTACCGAATACTCAAGAAGTCACCGGTGAATGCGATGTCGTTAGGGCCTGTATCTCCTGAAGATTTGATCGAAGGTTAAAGCGCTCCGGCCTTCTTCCAGCTCAAATACCGCGTCACCAACTCGGTCCCCAACTCTGCGGGCCGAGCATCCACCACCGGCACTCCATGAGCACTCAACCGCTCTTGGAGTTCTGCCCGGTCATTCAAATAATCCACCGCCCCACAATAGGCCAGCGCCTCTGGCAAGGTTTGCACTGGTGCGTGCCGCAGGTTGTCGAGCAGGTCTTCACGCAGGCTGGCCACCAGCACCCGATGCTGCCTGCCGAGGCGTTTGACCGCAGTCAGCAGTTCTTCATCGTCTTCATCGCGCAGGTTAGTGACCAGCACCACCAGTGCCCGGCGCTTCTGTCGGGCCAGCAGTTGAGTGGCCGCTGCCTGGTAATCGGCGGGGCGTTGTGTGCTCTGCAGGTCGTAAACGCTGTTGAGCAATACATTGAGCTGGCCCGTGCCTTTGACCGGAGCGAGGTAATGCGGATAGTCGCTGGCGAAGGTGCTCAGGCCCACGGCATCCCCTTGGCGCAGGGCAATGTAGCTGAGCAGCAGGCAGGCATTGAGTGCGTGATCGAAATGCGCGAGTTCGCCATCCTGACTGCGCATGCGTCGGCCGCAATCGAGCATGAAAATGATCTGCTGGTCGCGCTCGTCCTGATACTCCCGTGCAATTGGTGTGCGTTGGCGCGCGGTGGCTTTCCAGTCGATCTGGCGCAGGCTGTCGCCTTCGCGGAATTCGCGCAGTTGATGAAACTCCAGACCCAACCCGCGACGTTGCTGCTGGCGCACGCCCAACTGACTGAGCCAGTTGTCCACTGCCAGCAGTTCGCCGCCGTAGACGCGAGCGAAGTCCGGGAAGACGCGGGTGCTGTCGACCACGTTCAGCAGGCGTTTTTCGGACCATAAACCCAGCGGGCTCGGCAGGTTGATTTCACAATATTCAAAACGGAAGTGCCCGCGTTTGAGCGGCCGCAGCCGATAGCCAATCTCACTCTGTTGGTCGGGTTGCAGTTCTACCGAGAGCGGCAGGTTTTCGAAGCTCAGGCCATCCGGAACATGATCGAAAATGTCGGCATTCAATGGTTGAGCAAAGTCATGCTCGACCTCCAGCCGTACTTCGTTCCATCGGCCGAGCGCCAGACTGCCGGGCATCTGTCGTCGCACACGAGGCGAGGGCAGGCGCTTGAGGCGGACGGCGTCGAGAATCGCTAATGCCAGTAATGCCAGCAGCAATCCCCAGTTGATGGATAACAGGGTTGATGGAACATCGATTTCCAATGCGCGCAAGGTGCCCAGCACGATACCGAAAGCCAGCAGGATCGCGAGCCAGATCAGCAGCAGGCGCGAGGGTTTCACAGGCGCGGCGCCGGCACTTGTTCGAGCAGTTGCTGGAGTACCTGATCGACGTCCAGACCTTCTATATCCAGCTCCGGCGCGATGCGTACACGAT
>NZ_JBFULH010000497.1:0-3034 GCF_056400445.1 Pseudomonas sp. P5_B2
ACGTAAACGCGTCGCTGAACGCAATGCGGAAATGGATGCCAAGGAAGCGAAGGACCGCTAAACCATCAACCCTGTCATTCTCGGTGAATGACAGGGTTTGATTTTTCTAGCGCAGTGGCAAACACCAGATTTCTCTCCACCAGCGTCATGTCGGCGAAGAACTTTCCGTTACTGAAGTACTTCACTAATGATTGCTCAATCAATTTTGATAAAGGAGTAGTCATTTTTTTTGACAAGTCTTTGACGCTTTTAGAGCGTCGTTAGACGCATCTGCATGCTTTTTAGAGGTAGAAGTACAAACACCATCTTATTTTCATTGGTTAAGATGGCGCATTGTTGCGGAGATTTCAGATGCGTTACTCGCAGGACCATAAAGCCCAGACCCACAAACGCATTATCAAGGAAGCCTCAGCGAGATTCCGACGGGACGGTATTGGGGCAACTGGCCTGCAACCACTGATGAAAGCATTGGGGTTGACCCACGGCGGCTTTTACTCGCACTTCAGGTCCAAGGACGAACTGGTTGAAAAGGCGTTGCAAGCGGCTGGCGAGCAGGTTGAAGCGGTTTGTGCCGAATTATTCGCCCAGGATCGCCCACTGGATGCCTTCATCGACGCTTATTTGTCCGAATGGCATCAGACCTCTCCTCATGAAGGCTGCCCGTTGCCAACCATGTCTTCAGAACTTGGTTTGCGTGGGCAGCCGAGCCCGACCTCGGATGTAGTGCTCATCGCACGACTCCAACAAATAGAAGGAGCCCTTGAAGGCGAGGATGCCGCGGACCAGAGCATCTTCATAATGTCCGCCCTGGTCGGGGCATTGCTGTTATCGCGCAGTGTCGAGAATCCCGAGTTGGCCCGGCGGATTCTCGACGTAACGCGCGCGATGCTTAAACAACTTCAGGACTAATCCTGCCAGCGCCTGAACAACACGCTGGCATTGACCCCGCCGAACCCGAAGCCGTTGGACAGCGCATACTCGATAGCCATTGGCCGTGCCTGACCGTGGACGATGTCCACGCCTTTTGCGGCTGGGTCCGGATTATCGAAATTCAGGGTGGCCGGCACGATCTGATCGCGAATCGCCAATAGCGTGAAGATCGCCTCAATCCCGCCGGCCGCACCGAGCAAATGCCCTGTCGCCGATTTTGTCGACGTCACCGCCACCTTGTTTTCTGAACCGAACAACGATTTGATAGCGGCCAATTCGCCGAGGTCGCCAACCGGCGTCGACGTAGCATGCGCATTAAGATGCTGCACCTGAGCCGCTGAAATACCGGCTTGCGCCAACGCCAGCGACATTGCCCGGCGCGCACCGCTACCATCTTCCGGGCCTGCGGTCAGGTGATAGGCATCGGCACTGGTGCCGTAACCGACCACCTCGGCCAACGGTTGAGCCCCGCGCGCCAAGGCATGCTCCAGGGATTCAATCACCAGAAGACCCGCGCCCTCCCCCATCACAAAGCCGTCGCGACCACTGTCGAACGGTCGAGAAGCGCGCTCAGGTGTTTCGTTGTAACCACTGGACAAGGCACGCGCCGCCGCGAACCCGGCCAGGCTGACCCGATCGATCGCGGCTTCGGCACCGCCACACACGGCAATGTCCGCTTCGCCGCAACGAATCAGCCGCGCAGCATCACCAATCGCTTGCACCCCGGCTGCACACGCCGTCACAGGAGCGCCCAACGGGCCCTTGAATCCATGCTCGATCGACACATGACCAGCGGCGAGATTGACCAGGAACGACGGAATGGTGAAGGGCGACAGTCGCCGAGGTCCCCGACTGTCGGTGGTACGTACCGCGTCGGCAATCGCGCCGAACCCACCGACTCCCGATCCGATAATGGTGGCCGTGCGTTCCTGGGCTTGTGGGTCCAGCGCTTGCCACCCAGCCTGCTCCAACGCCTGCCGTGCGGCCTCCATGGCAAACAGAATGAAGCGGTCCATCTTCTTCTGCTCTTTGGGGGACGTGGCCCGATCCGGGTCAAACCCCGCCTCGGGATCTTCCTCCACGGTAAGTACTGCGCCGCCAATCTTTGCCGGCAGATCAGCGACCACCTCTTCAGGCAAATGACGCAACCCGGAACGCCCGGCCAGCAAACGCTCCCAGACAGCCTCTACACCGCTACCTAGCGGCGACACCAGGCCCATGCCGGTGACAACTACTCGACGATCGTTCATGTCGCAATTACCTCAAGCCGATGGAAGGCGCCTTATTTGTAACGCGCGGCGGCCGTACTTTTGGAAAGATTCGGGGCCATTACCAGGCGGGCCTTTACAAAATCGTCCCACTCGGAGGCGTTTGGCAGCGATGGAATGGTGATCAGTTCACCCTGGTCCAGGCCGGTTAACGCTGCATCAACCATTTCTCCTGCTTCCATGACCATGTCCGCCGGAATCTGGCTAGCGTCGATACCGGAGCGTTCCCAGATCTCGGTGCGCGTTACACCTGGCAACACGGCTTGAACCTTGACCCCGGTGCCATCAAGTTCGGCATTCAAGGACTGAGTCAGGCTTAACACATACGCTTTACTGGCGCTGTAGGTCGCATTGAAGCGTTCCGGAAACAACGCCACCACCGACGCTATATTGATGATAGAACCCCGACCGGCCTTGGCAAAACTGGCGGCTGCCGCCGAAGCCAGACGTGTGACCGTGGTGACATTCAGTTGAATCAGCTTTTCCAACTGTTCCATGTCGGCATTCGCCAGCAGCCCATCCGCCGCGACGCCAGCGTTGTTCAACAACAGGCTGATACTCGAGTCGCTACGAAGACGCTGTTCGATCTTCAGTACATCATCTCTTTGTGTCAGGTCTGCCTTGAGTACTTCCACTTGAACACCGTGCTCGGCGCGCAATTTGGTCGCTGCCGCCTCAAGCCGCTGCTCGTCTCGAGCCACCAACAACAAATCAAAACCACGCGCTGCGAACCGCTCAGCGTAGATAGCACCGATACCGGAAGAAGCACCTGTGACGAGGGCGGTGCCTTGGGACTGGGTGGAGGTCATGACTGTGCTCCTGGGACATGTCTGAGG
>NZ_JBFULH010000498.1:0-3032 GCF_056400445.1 Pseudomonas sp. P5_B2
CCGTCAATGCCACCCCGGCCTCACGCGCGGCCAGGTGCGGAGCGATGGCCGGCTCGAACGCGACCGGGTTGACCTGTGCATACGTCAACGGCAGCGAGCACTCGGCCAACAGCGCTAGCGCATCAGCGTTACGCAACCCCTTGGGCGTCAAGTCGCAGCCAGAGGCTACCGGTTTTCCCGCTGCAGTACTCAAGCCCGCCGACCGCGCCGCATGCAACAAGCCGGCGGCAACAGTGGTCTTGCCGACGTCAGTGTCGGTACCGGTGATGAAATAGGCTGCGCTCATATAGGTTTCTCCAACACGGCGTAAACAACCTGGTAAGTCGCTGGCAATCCTTCGGCCTGACGATATTGCTCATAGGCCTCGATCAAGCCAAGGATCCGCGCCCGCCCCGTTAAACCACCTGGTCGTCCAGGGTTCAAGTTGTGCGCACCCAATGCCTTGAGTTCATGAGTCAGACTACGCACATCCGGGTAATGCAACACGTGAGGACGCGTTTGCAAGCTGACCGCTTTCAAACCACTGGTCGCACACAATTGCTGATAAACACCCAATTCGCGGAAGCGGTTGACGTGCACCATGCCATCCACCTGACGCCAACTGTCACGCAGTTCCAACAACGTCCCTACACACAGACTAGCAAACGCGAAAATCCCCCCTGGTTTCAGCACCCGATACGCTTCGCTGAGCACCGATTCAAAGTCCGCACACCACTGCACGGCAAGGCTGGAGAAGATCAAATCGCAGGTCGAATCCTGCAGCGGCAAACGTTCCGCATCGCCCGCGATGAAATGGGTGGCACCACCCAATGGCCGAGCGTGATTGAGCATGCCCTCGGCGATGTCGAGGGCGACACCTTGCCCCGTCGGAAAACGCTCACCCAGAGCGCGACTGAAATACCCGGTGCCGCAGCCCAGGTCCAGCCAGCGACCGGGGACAAAATCACCCGGCAAGCGACTCAACAGTTCGCTACCAACGTCACGCTGCAACTCGGCCACGCTGTCGTAGCTCGCCGCTGCGCGAGAAAAGGAGGCGGCCACCTGGCGTTTGTCGGGCAATCCGCCGGACAGGTTGGGAAGGGACAAATCAGTCATCACCGGACTCATGCAAAAAGGCCTGTATCGCCCCCGCCACACCATGGGGGTCTTCCAGAAGAAACGCGTGACCGGCCTGTTCAATCAGGCCGATTTCCACATCCGGCAGCAACGTCAGCAAGTCCCCCGCCACTTCGGCCGGGACCAGGCCGTCGAGGCCGGCGAATAGATGCAGTTGCGGACCGCGAAATGCCTGCAAGGCGTGACGAGTGTCCAGTTGTGCAAGCACTTCCAGACCACTCATTAACGCCGATGCAGAAGTCTGCGGCGCACCGCCGAGCAACAGCCGCGACAACCCGCGAGGGTCTTGAGCGCCTTGGGCGCACAGCAGCGAAAACCGTTTCAACGTCATGCGTGGATCTGCCTTGCAGCCGGCCAGAAACGCATCGAACGTCTCGGTGGGCATCGCGTTCGGCCATTGCTCATGGGCAACAAAAGAGGCACTGCTCGCCAGGGTCAGCAAGCCGCAGCAACGATCACCCCGACGCGCCGCCAATTCGGCCGCCAGCATGCCGCCCAAGGACCAGCCACCGAGCCAGGCATCCTGCGGCACTGTCGAATCAAGTTCATCCAGCCATTCTTGAAGATCGCTCGATTCCAGATCCGGCAACGGCTCGATCTCGACTCGCAGGTGCTCATCCAGGCCCTGCAAAGCTGCAGCCAAAGGTTCAAGCGGCGAAATCCCGAGACCCCAACCGGGCAACAGAATCAGTCGATCACGCATGGCTTGGCTCCAGTTTCAGCTGGGCAAAACAATCGGCTAGTCCATTCAATAAAAGCTGCACCTGCGCCTCGCTGTGAGCGGCGGTCAGGGTCACCCGCAAACGGGCGCTGCCAGCCGGCACGGTCGGCGGACGGATCGCCGTCACCATCAGTCCACGCTCGCGCAACATCTGCGACAGGCGAACCGCACGCCCGGCATCGCCGATCATGATCGGCTGAATCGGCGTGAAACTGTCCATCAACTCCAGACCGATTTGCTCGGCGCCTTGGCGGAACTGGCGGATCAGCGTCTTCAG
Source organism: Pseudomonas sp. P5_B2 (assembly GCF_056400445.1). NCBI lineage: Bacteria > Pseudomonadati > Pseudomonadota > Gammaproteobacteria > Pseudomonadales > Pseudomonadaceae > Pseudomonas > Pseudomonas sp. P5_B2. The sequence goes on from NZ_JBFULH010000498.1 coordinate 2,115, forward strand.
ATGCTCACGTCGCCAGTGTTCGGTGCGCAGCAGTTCGAGGCTTTTCAGCGTCGCGCAGGCCAGCGCCGGTGGTTGGCTGGTGGTGTAAATGTAGGGACGGGCGAACTGGATCAGGCTTTCGATCAGCTCTTCGCTGCCGGCGACAAAGGCCCCGGCGGTACCGAAAGCCTTGCCCAGCGTGCCCACCAAAACCGGCACGTCTTCCTGACTCAGGCCGAAATGCTCGACGATCCCGCCGCCATTGGCACCCAGCGGGCCAAAGCCGTGAGCGTCATCGACCATCAGCCAAGCGCCTTTGGCCTTGGCTTCGCGTGCCAGCGCCGGCAGGTCGGCTATGTCGCCGTCCATGCTGAACACGCCGTCGGTGACCACCAGCGTATTACCGGTGGCTTTCTCCAGGCGCTTGGCCAGACTCACCGCGTCGTTGTGCAGATAGCGATTGAAGCGCGCGCCGGAGAGCAAACCGGCATCGAGTAGCGAGGCGTGATTGAGCCGATCTTCGAGCACTGTATCGCCCTGCCCGACCAGCGCCGTGACCGCGCCGAGATTGGCCATGTAACCGGTGGTGAACAAAAGCGCACGCGGGCGGCCGGTCAGATCAGCCAGGGCTTCTTCCAGTTCATGATGCGGTGTGCTGTGGCCGATGACCAGGTGCGACGCCCCGCCACCCACGCCCCAACGCGCAGCACCGGCGCGCCAGGCTTCGATCACTTGCGGATGATTGGCCAGGCCAAGGTAATCGTTGTTACAGAACGCGAGCAATGCCTGGCCATCAACCACCACTTCCGGGCCTTGAGGGCTCTCGAGCAGTGGACGCTGGCGGTAGAGGTTTTCGGCACGACGGGCAGCAAGGCGTGCGGCGAGATCGAAAGACATGCAGGCCTCGGAAATTCAAAGTGGGCACATTTAATGTGGGAG
>NZ_JBFULH010000499.1:0-3026 GCF_056400445.1 Pseudomonas sp. P5_B2
TCTCTCAATCGAGTCTAAGCTCAACTACCAGGCCCGAATGAGGTGCCGAAATGTCTGACTTCGACTACGACTTGATTGTGATCGGTTCCGGGTTCGGCGGCAGAGTTGCCGCCTTGCGCGCGACCGAAAGCTACCGGGTCGGCGTCATGGAGGCAGGACGGGCGATGGCCTGATAGCGCGATCCCCAAGACCAACTGGGATGTTTACCTCTGGCAGCCTGAAGCGCAAATGTACGGCTTACAGCGCCTGACGTTCCTCGACGATGTGCTGGTGCTCCACGGCGCCGGAGTTGGCGGCGGCTCGCACGTTACGGCAGCACGCTCTACGTACCACCCAAGAAATTCTTCGCCGCGCCAGAGTGGTCGTACATTACTGACTGGTACGACAAGATGCCGGCGTACTTCGATCAGGCACTGCGCATGCGAGCAGGATGGCGAAATTGCAGTGCGCCTCTGAGCGCTCTCGGTCACTGGATACAGGCGCCAGCGACAAGCGTCGCTCGCCACATTTGCGGGAGTAAATTCAGCATGTCGAATCCTGACTATTCATCGCTTGTCGCTGTTCAGCGGGCTTACTTCCTTGAGGGCCATACGCGCTCACTGGCGTGGCGCAAGACCCAGCTCGAAGCGGTCAAGGCCTTGTTCACCGACCATCACGACGAGTTGTGCGACGCACTCTGGAAGGATCTGCGCCGCAACGTCAACGATGCCGAGCTGATGGACGTGAACTACTGCGCGAAGGAGGCGGCCTACGCCCTAAAGCACATCGAGTCATGGATGGAGCCGCTGCACGAGCCGATGCCCGTGATGTTCGAGCCTGGCTATATCCGCGTACATCGCGATCCGCTGGGCGTTGCGCTGATCATCAGTGCGTGGAACGAACCGCTCATGTTGCTCTTCGGCCCTTTAGTGGCCGCGCTGGCCGCTGGCAACACGGCGGTGCTCAAACCCTCAGAGGTTGCGGCTCACTGTGCGAGCGCTGTGGCGCGTCTGGTGCCCCAGTATTTCGATCCGCGCATAGTCGCGGTCGTAGAGGGGGCTGTCCCCGAGACCACGGCCTTGCTGGCACAGCAGTGGGATATGATTTTTTTCACCGGCAGCCCGTCGGTTGGCAAGATCGTGCATCAGGCCGCCGCGAAAAACCTCACCCCCTGCGTGCTCGAACTGGGCGGCAAAAATCCGACCATCGTCCATGCATCGGCCAATCTGAAGGTCGCCGCACGGCGTATCGCCTACGGGCGCTTTGCCAATTCCGGCCACATCTGCACGGCGCCCGATCATGTGCTGGTCTGGCCGCAGGTCAAGGATGAATTTGTGCAGCACATGAAGGACACCATCCGCGAGTTCTACGGCGATGATCCGAAGCAGAGTCCAGACTACGGGCGCGTGATCAACCGTCGCAACTTCGATCGGCTGGTGGCGTTGCTCGGCAGCGGCACGGCCGTCGCCGGCGGCCAGACCGACCCGGACGAGCTGTACATCGCGCCGACGGTGCTGGTAGATGTTGCATTGGATTCGCCGATCATGCAGGAAGAGGTCTTCGGCCCGATCCTTCCGGTGCTTGAGATTGATTCGATAGGCGCCGTTATCCAGTGGATCAACGACCGGCCAAGCCCACTCGGCGTGTACATATTTTCCGAGGACGATGACGTAGTGAACGAGATTTTGGCCTTCACGCGTTCCGGCGACGCGGAGGTCAATGACTGCGCGATCCATCCGCTGTTTCCGGAGCTTCCATTCGGTGGGGTTGGCAGTTCCGGCATGGGCAAGTATCACGGGCGCTGGGGATTCGAAGCCTTTACCAATGCGCGAGGGGTGCTGCATCACAGCACCGCGATCGATCCTGGTGTTCGCTATCCGCCTTATGACAAGCACAGGGTTGAACGAGTGATCGTCAACAAGCTGATGCCATAGGGGGCGTTAGTCCACCGCAATAAGCGTGGGAGCGAGACCGGCTTGCCGGCGATGAGGTCAGCACATTCGACATGGATGCTGAATGTCAGTCCTCTATCGCCGGCAAGCCGGTCTCGCTCCCACAGTTTTGATGTGTGTCAGGCCACAGGGACGATAGGCAGGTCCAGAGTCTCAGCCCCGGTAAACCGCGCCACCGATCCGGCAATCGTTTCATGCGGCACACCCTTGGCCACATCGCTGACCCCATCCAGTCGCGATAACTGCTCGGCACTCATCTCTACGGCCAAAGCTCCCAGCGTCGCGTCCAGTTGTTCGCGGGTGCGCGAGCCAAGAATCGGAATCAGCGCCGTTGTTGAACGCTTGGCTTTTTCCCGCAACCAGGCAATGGCCACGTGGGTTGGCGTGGCCTCAAGTTCTGACGCCACCGCGAGCAAGGTGTCGAGCAGGGCTGTTTCATGGGCGCTTTTTTCGCTGTGAATCAGCATGCCGAGTTTCGCGGCGCGGTTGTTCTCATCACGAGTGCGGTATTTGCCGGTGAGAAATCCGCCACCCAATGGTGACCACAACGTGGCGGCCAGCCCCAGCGCTTCTGCCATCGGCAACAGTTCACGCTCAGCGGTGCGCTCGGCCAGGCTGTATTCGGCCTGAATCGCCACAATTGGTGCAAAACCGCGCACTTCGGCCAGTACGTCAGCGCGGGCGATGCGCCAGGCCGGGAAATTTGACAATCCCGCGTAGTGAATCTTGCCGGCACGCATCAGGTCGTCGAAGCCCCGGAGGATTTCTTCCATTGGCGTCACGCCATCGCTCATATGCGCCCAGAACAAGTCGATGTGATCAGTGTTCAACCGTTTGAGGCTTTCCTCGACGGCGCGGACCATGTTCTTGCGGCTGTTGCCAGTGTGGGAAATGCCTGCGTCCGGCGTAGTCCCCATGGTGAATTTGGTCGCGATCACCAACCGGTCTCGCTCGGCGGCAATGAACTCGCTAAGCATTGCTTCCGACTGACCCGCCTGATAGCCGTTGGCGGTGTCGATGAAGTTTCCGCCAGCCTCAAGGTAGCCATCGAAAATACGCTTGGCTTCGTCACGTTCAGCGCCATGACCCCAGCCG
>NZ_JBFULH010000500.1:0-3012 GCF_056400445.1 Pseudomonas sp. P5_B2
GTTGAATCGTCGTAGCCTGTCCTTCCAGGAGTACCACGCGAAGAAAGCGGCATTGCTCGGCCAACCGCAAAGAACCTTCGGTTTCGATAAACGAGGCGAAATGAACGCTGAACGTGCTGTACAGCTTCACGGTCGTCCAAGCTGATCGAAAACTGTACCGCTCGAAGTTTTACGTAACTGTCCGTGGGATTCCCGCAAGGCGTGCGATAGGGTCTTAACACCCGATTGACCCTAATGGACTGTCGCTCATGACGCTTTCACTCGACCTGCTGATGGGCTTCGCCCTGTTTGCGCTCGTCACCTCGATCACTCCCGGCCCCAACAACACCATGTTGCTGGCATCGGGTGTGAACTTCGGCTTTAACCGTACCATCCCGCATATGCTGGGAATCACCTGTGGCTTCTTTGTCCTCGTGGTCGCCGTCGGTTTCGGTCTCGGCGCCGTGTTTCAAACCTATCCCATGCTCTACACCGTGCTGCGCTATGTCGGCGCGGCGTATTTGCTGTACCTGGCGTGGAAAATTGCCCATTCAGGTCCGGTCTCCGAAAGCGAGAACGGCGAGAGCAAACCCATCAGCTACTTGGGCGCAGCAGCGTTTCAATGGGTCAATCCCAAGGCGTGGATCATGGCCATCGGTGCCATCAGCACCTACACGCCGATGCAGGGCTATTTCACCAATGTGCTGGTGATTGCGGCGGTGTTCGCGTTGATCAATTTGCCGAGTGTCAGCGTTTGGGCTGCGTGCGGCACTTTGTTGCGCAATGTGTTGAAGGATCGCCGCTGKCTGCGTCTGTTCAATTGGGGCATGGCGGCGCTGTTGGTGGCTTCGCTGTATCCGTTACTTCTTGAAAGCATTAGCTGAGGCATTGCTTCAACCGCTTGCCCGATGCCTGTTAAGCTCGACTTCAGGAGCGTTCCTACGCACTTTTAAATGAAGTTGTTCTTCTTTAACGGCCTCTGATCAGGTATTTCTAACGTACTGAAATGTCGGCGCAGCTCACAAGGCTGCGCTTTGACGTTTCCGTTACGAGCCTCCTGATCCCGGAACACGCTCTGCGAGTCTTTTATGAATAAACGTCCGTTGTATTTCGATTACGCCGCCACCACGCCGGTGGATGAGCGGGTTATCAAGGTCATGGTCGAGTGCCTGGGTTTTACCGGCAATTTCGGCAACCCGGCGTCCAGTTCCCATGCCTTTGGTCAGCATGCCCGGCAGTCGGTCGAGCACGCCCGGCAGCAGGTCGCCGAACTGGTCGGTGCACAGGCTGCACAGATCGTCTGGACCTCCGGTGCCACCGAATCCAACAACCTCGCGCTTAAAGGCGTCGCCCAGGCCCGCGCTGTCAGCGGCGGGCACATCATTACCAGTCAGATCGAACATAAGGCGATTCTCGACACGGCGAAACAATTGCAGGACGCCGGTGTTGCGGTGACGTATCTAGTGCCTGACGCCGACGGTTTGATCACTGCAAAAGCGGTCAGCGAAGCGATGCGCGAAGACACCTTTCTGGTGTCGCTGATGCTGGTCAACAACGAACTGGGCACGGTCAACGATATTGCCGCCATTGGCGAAGTCGTGCGTGCACGCGATGCGTTGTTCCATGTCGACGCCGCTCAGGGCGCTGGCAAGGTAGCCATCGATCTGGCCCGCTTGCCGGTAGACCTGATGTCGTTTTCCGCGCACAAAATCTACGGCCCCAAAGGCATAGGGGCGCTTTACGTCGGTCCGCGTGCGGAGCAACGCTTGCAGGCACAGATTCACGGCGGTGGTCACGAGGGCGGATTGCGCTCAGGCACCCTGGCAACCCATCAGATCGCAGCCATGGGTGTCGCCTTCGCTTTGGCCGGTGCTGCATTCGATGAAGAGAAAGCCACGATCATGCGTTTACGTGAACGTTTGCTTGAGCAGTTGCTGAGCCTTCCTGGCGTTCGCCTCAATGGCAGCCCGACCCAACGTATTCCTCATACCCTGAGCCTGACCTTTAGCGAGGKTGAGTTCAATTCTGCGGCGTTGAGTCATTCGATCGCCTTTTCTGCAACGTCGGCCTGTAACTCTGCCAGCAATGTTCCATCCCATGTGCTTCTGGCCTTGGGGCATGACGCCCGCTCGGCAAGTCGCACGATTCGCTTGAGTCTCGGCCGGTTCACCACCGAGCAAGACATCGACCAAGCGGTGCATCTGATCAAAGTGGCCTGCGCCAGTGCCCCGGCATTCTGGCAGTAGCGCCTTAAAGCGCCGACTCGGATCGGCACTCAACAATAAAGCTGAAGTGATTAGCAGGAGACACGATGAGTACCCAGCCTTCGATCAATGGATCGGTGCCCCAGCGCCTGGCACAAACCCGCGAACTGATGAGCCGCGAAGGCATTCATGCCTTGCTGGTGCCGTCGGCCGATCCACACCTGTCGGAATACTTGCCTGGTTACTGGCAGGGACGGCAATGGTTGTCGGGTTTCCATGGTTCAGTCGGCACTCTGATCGTGACGCCGGATTTTGCCGGCGTCTGGGCCGACAGCCGTTATTGGGAGCAAGCGTCCAAGGAGCTCAAGGGCAGCGGCATCGAACTGGTCAAGCTGCAACCGGGTCAACCCGGCCCGCTGGACTGGCTGGCTGAAAAAACCCCTGAAGGGGGCGTAGTCGCGGTGGATGGTGCGGTGATGGCTGTGGCCTCTGCTCGTACGCTGGGTGGAAAACTCGAAGAGCGCGGCGCCCGCCTGCGTACCGACCTCGATCTGTTGAGCGAAGTCTGGAGCGACCGCCCGACGTTGCCGAATGAACCGATCTATCAACATTTGCCACCACAGGCTACGGTCAGTCGTGGTGAAAAACTCGCGAAACTGCGCGAGGTGCTGAAAGATCGTGGCGCTGACTGGCATTTTATCGCCACCCTTGATGACATCGCCTGGTTGTTCAATCTGCGTGGTGGCGACGTCTCGTTCAACCCGGTGTTTGTGTCCTTCGCCTTGATCAGCCGGGAGCAGGCCACCCTGTTCGTGGCCCTGAGCAAAGT
>NZ_JBFULH010000501.1:0-3010 GCF_056400445.1 Pseudomonas sp. P5_B2
GCCACCACCGGCAATGAAAAACTGAAGTAGCCTTTGCAGGCTAAATGTGCTGCCGGAAACTCGGGCCACGAATCGGCTACGACAAGCTGCTCCGGCTTACTTATATCGTCGCCGATCACCACATATTGATGATCGGATTCAGTCGCATTGACGATATGGATTTTCGAGCTTCGGGGCTGGCTGGCAAGAATCGAAAACGTGACCTTTGAGTTTTCCGAACAGTTACCGCCCTTGATGTCGATGGCTTTGCGAGCGGCTTCAGCGATAGTCAGTCTGGCGGTGAATCCACCCTCCTCCAGATTCATCTCCCTGAGGCCTTTGATTTTCGCGATCGCCGAACCACCTTTTTCCCAGATGCTCGGCAACTGATTTCCGGACAGGGGTAAGAGTTCTTTGGCACGATAGATCGCGCGCTGAGCCATTTGCAGATCAGCCAACGTTTGGGCAGTGACCTCGATCGGTACGTCGGTTGCTGTTACGTCAGTGAACAAGTCTTCGCCATAGGTGAGTAAATCGGCCAGCGCCGGGCTTGGCTGCACGGTGTTGTCTCTAACGGTGCGTAACAAGGATTGATACTCGACGGTAAAACCGGTCTGTTCCAGATTGCGAGCATTAATACCCAGGTTTCGCTCGGACTCCGTGAGTGGGACCAAACCCTGCTCGCCAAATAGACGCCCAACCAAAGCGTCGAATTGCTCATCCAACATCAGCTTTTTCAGATCAGGCAATACTTCAATGCTTTGGACCGTTCGCAGGTTGGCGTCCAGATCACCCGCCGTGTTCGCATCGAACAGCGCATTGCGCAGAGCAAGCAAGTCCCCGTCGGGAAAACTTTCGTGCATCAATTTAAGACCGCGCAGGTAGTTATATTTTTCGACCTGCGAAGCTGCCGGATCAAACGCACCCGCCACGAGATCGTTCGCATAGAAGCCCTGGATTTCCAGCAAGCCCGCCACCTCTCCCGCAACAGTCGGTGCGCCACCACGCAATCGCATGAGCTGAGGATCGTAGGTGAGCCGATCGAGGACCGGCAGGTCGGCAAGGACCTTGAGCAAGCGATACGGCTTCAATGCTCGCGCACTCAGGGCCTGTTCAAGTTTTCGACCCTCGCCGATGTTGATGTTTAAGCGGCTACGTTCCGCGTCCGGCAGCGCATGCAAGAGCGATGAGTGAAGGTCGCAAGGGGCATGTAGCGTATTGCCTTCATCGTCGTAGGCCTGATAGGTCGAGTCCTCGCGCTCGACGAGCGTACGCCGGATCGTTGCGTCATCCCGGCCAATAATGTCCAGCACCCGACCACCGTATTCGAAACGGACGACCTCAATGCGTACGCCATGATTCCAGCCCGGCAGTTCTTCCAGCGAATGCATGATCAGGCTGCGCGTATCCGGATTGTCGACCGAGTCCAGATACAAACCTTCGTATGCGCGAGAGACTCTTACTTCCTGGAGTCCCCAGAGGGAGAAGTTCTTGAGTCGGACGGGCAATTGACCTTGCGCGATGACCAGCCGTTCGGAACGCGTTGCCAGCGCCCATACCTCTTGAGCGACAGAACCCGGCAAGTCAGGCACGAGCCCCCGGACTCTTTGCACATCGACATTCCAGTGACGCTCAAATTCCCGGTAACGCCGGTCGAATAACGACGTTCGCCTGCGGTTGGCCTGTTTGACGAGCATGGCTCGCAAGCGCACGGCCTGAGCATCGAAACTCAAGTTCGGCGCGCCAAACTCGTTATTCATCAGTGTTTTGATTTCACCCTCATCCAGGTGAGACAGCAACGTCTTGAGCAAATCGCCGTCGGTCAGCCGTTTGGCATCAATGCGAATGGGCCGCATGCTGGAGTCACCGAGCGAGCCGATAACGTCGCCATTGCTATTGCTCAACTCCATCGCTTTGCCAGTCCATAAGTCCTGCAAGACTTGAAACTGAAGGGCGGGGTCGGCTTTTAAATAGACGTGCGGTTGATCACTGCCAAGCTGTTCGATCAACGTCCGGATATCACGGTCGATCCTGAACCGGGTCACTGTATCCCTGAGCAAGGGCAATGGACGCTCATTGCCGACATACATCCGGCGTATCGCCGCGGCATCGGTTCGACTGACAGTGCGAATGTCAGCGTACGCATCCGATAGCCCGTCAATCGGCGCACCAAGGCGCACCATCAACGTATCGTCACTCCATAGATGAGGCTGCTCGCCTTCGATCACGAATGCGCCGGCGCCATTGCCCTCAACCGCGGGCTGATAGGCGTCCAGGCGGGACGGATGCTGAACCCTGTGTTTTGCGCTCTGGGGGTCCTTCCTGAGCTCGTAGTAGCGAGAATCCAGGTTCAGAATCAGTTTGCCTTCATGCTGATGCAGCCACCGGTCGTCGGGCCTTGAGTCAGCACCCAGCGTCAGGTTCTTTTTCCGGTAAGGCTCAAGATCCTGCCCCCACAGACGCTGGCTTCCATCGGCCAACGTCACCACTTTTGACGACTCGATGAAGGATGAAAGCTTGGGCAATACCACCTCTGTCCCGATTTTCATGCCTGCGGCGAAGGTGCCCAGCTGAATAAGGCTTTCGGTAAAGCCGATCAGATGCTCGGTCCCTTCCAGATACAGCCCTTCGGCAAGATCGATGACACCTTCGACGAGTTCACTGACCAATTGAAAGGCCATGTAAACCATCATCACCTCGCCCAGCCCTGGAACAAATGGCGTCACGACCATCAGTACGACATTGAAAATGTCGGAGATTATTTTTTCCAGGTTATCGAACCAGGCCCAACGTTCCATACGATCGGCATAGTCTGTGGAAATAGCCAGTTCGCGAGCATCGTTGAGAATCTTGTTTTGCTGTTGTTGATAGAGATACACCCAGAGAGCGCCCTTGAAACGAGTGTCGCGGTCGTCCTCAAAGCGAAGCGTGCCAAAGTGCAGGCGCGGATTTTCCACAGGTGTTTCGCGCCATGCAGGCAGACCCACGCCCGGCTCCTTCTCATGCCGGGTGATCTCTACCAGTCGTAAGT
>NZ_JBFULH010000502.1:0-3005 GCF_056400445.1 Pseudomonas sp. P5_B2
GAACTGGACCCTGTGTACGCCGGAACGCCTGCAGAAGGCGCAGCGTCAAGGGCTGCATGTGTCGGTGTGGACAGTCAACGAGCCCGCGCTAATGCGCAGACTCGCCGACTTCGGCGTTGACAGCCTGATTACAGACTTTCCCGGTTTGGCCAGCGCCACGCTCGAGAATTGCTGAAATCGGTCTCCCCGGCCGGCTCAGGCCACCGGCCGGAGCCGCTCAAAAAAGCCGGTTGAGGCCATCGTACGCCGCTACCCGATAGGCTTCGGCCATGGTCGGGTAGTTGAACGTCGTGTTGACGAAATACTTCAGCGTGTTCAGCTCGCCCGGCTGGTTCATGATCGCCTGACCGATGTGCACGATCTCCGACGCCTGATAACCGAAGCAGTGAACACCCAGCACTTCCAGGGTTTCGCGGTGGAACAGGATCTTCAGCATGCCTTGCGGCTCGCCGGCAATCTGCGCGCGCGCCATGCCCTTGAAGAACGCCTTGCCCACTTCGTACGGCACCTTGGCCTGAGTCAGCTCCTGCTCGTTCTTGCCGATCGAGCTGATCTCCGGAATAGTGTAGATGCCGGTCGGAACATCATTCACAAAACGCCAGCTACCGTTTTCGATGATACTGCCAGCGGCGGAACGACCCTGGTCATGCGCGGCACTCGCCAGGCTCGGCCAGCCAATCACGTCACCGGCGCCGTAAATATTCGGTACGCAGGTGCGGTAGGCTTCGTCCACTTCGATCTGACCACGGCTGTTGACCTTCACGCCGATGTTTTCCAGACCCAACTGATCGGTGTTGCCGGTACGCCCATTGCACCAGAGCAAGGCGTCGGCCTTGATCTTCTTGCCGGACTTGAGGTGCAGGACCACACCGTTGTCCACGCCTTCAACGCGGTCGTAGTCTTCGTTGTGGCGAACCGTGATGTTGTTGTTGCTGAAGTGGTAGCTCAACGCCTGGGAAATTTCCGAGTCGAGGAAGCTGAGCAACTGACCGCGGTTATCCACCAGTTCAACCAGCACCCCCAGACCGCTGAAGATCGAGGCGTACTCGCAACCGATCACGCCAGCGCCGTAAACGATGAGTTTGCGCGGGGTGTGGCCGAGGCTGAGGATGGTGTCGCTATCGTAGATACGCGGGTGGTGGAAATCGATGTCCGCCGGGCGATAAGGACGCGAGCCGGTGGCGATGATGATGTGCTTGGCGACCAGCTTTTCAACCACACCGTTGGCGCAGACTACTTCGATGGTTTGCTCGTCGGCGAAGCTGCCAGTGCCGAAGAACACGTCGACACGGTTACGGGCGTAGTAGCCAGTGCGCGAAGCGACTTGTTTGGAAATAACTTTCTCGGCGCTTTTCAACACGTCCGGGAACGAGAACCAGCGCGGCTCACCAATGGCCCGAAACATCGGGTTGGTGTTGAACTGCATGATCTGCCGGACCGAGTGACGCAGTGCCTTGGACGGGATGGTACCCAAGTGGGTGCAGTTGCCGCCGACCTGCCGACGGCTATCGACCATCGCCACCTTGCGCCCTGCTTTGGCGGCGTTCATTGCCGCGCCTTCTCCCGCCGGGCCGGAACCCAGCACCACCACGTCGTAGTTGTAGACAGCCATGCGTACTCCTCAGAACAGGCCGCGGCGCCATCGGCACCCTGCGGCTAAATCACGCCGATCTGTGGCGTGAAGGAACAATTTTGGGTCAGTGCAGAACCCGGACACAGTCTATAGAAGCGTCAACGCCGGGCACATTAACCCTTGGTCGCGTCGTAGGCTAGTTTTGCCTGCACTACAACGCCAGTCTTCAGCGCCTGAATCGGTGCCGTCACTTGGTTTTATCGCCACTGAGGCGTTCAAAAGCCTGATTGGTTCGTGTGACGAAACCTGTATCGGCACGAATTACAAAGAATGCACCGATGTCATGCGCCTGGGCATAGTCCCAACCCCTTTCAGGGCCGAGAATCAGCAACAGCGTCGATAGTCCATCGGCCATCAACGCTGAAGGATGAATTACCGTGACTGACGCCAGAGTGTGTAGGACCGGCGCACCGGTGCGGGCATCAAAGGTGTGGGAATAACGCCTGCCATCCTGCTGAAAATAATTGCGATAGTCGCCGGAGGTGGACACGCCAAAGCCGTCGACAGCGATAATTTTTTGCGCGACCTGCTGATCATCCCGAGGCTCTTCGAGGGCAATACGCCAAGGTGAACCGTCGAGTTTTTTACCTGCGGCCTTGAGCTCACCCGTGACCTCGGTGAGGTAATTGCGGATGCCCATGGCGTCGAGTTTTGCGGCAATGGTGTCGACGGCATAACCGGCGGCGATGCTATTGAAGTCGACTTCGACAGCGGCATCCTTGCACAACTGATCGTGGTCGATGCGCAGATGCTGGTAACCGACTCGCTGCCGTACTTCGGCCAGTGCCTGAGCCGCAGGGACTTTTTCCTCACGCGCCTGCGGGCCGAACCCCCACAGGTTGAGCAGAGGTTCTACCGTCAGGTCGTAGGAGCCTTCACTTTGTTCCGACAGTTGTTCGCCGACGCGGATCAATCCGAGGACTGGTTCGGGCATATTCTGACAGCGGTTGGCGGGAAGCTCATTGAAGCGCTCTATGTCCGAGTCATTGCGATAGGTCGACATTTGTTGATCGACGTCGGCGAGGATTTTTTCGACCACGGCCTGGACGTCTTTCGGGGCGGGAAGACCGGCGCGGCGCACATATTTGATCGAATAGGTACTGCCCATAGTGGGGCCGCTGAAGCTTTCCAGGGAGTCGCTGTTGCCGCAGCCTGACAACATGATAATCAGGCTCAAAAGACCGCACTGCCGCCATTTCAACAATTGAAGCCCTCAAGACACACCGCTGAAGCCAGCCATTATGCGATACAACTGTGGGAGCGAGTCGACAAGATCGTTCCCTCGCTCCGCGTGGGAATGCAGCCCAGGACGCTCCGCGTCCTTGCCGAAGAGCGGACGCGGAGCGTCCATTGAGGCATTCCCACGCAGAGC
>NZ_JBFULH010000503.1:0-3001 GCF_056400445.1 Pseudomonas sp. P5_B2
GTCTCGCGGGCACGAGCACCGGTTTGGCCTTCACGACCATAAACCGCCACTTTCTTCAGATCACGCCCCAGCGCATCGGCAATCACTTCACCCATGCGAACGGCGGTGCCGGACGGCGCATCGACTTTATGCCGATGGTGGGCTTCAGTAATTTCGATATCGACATCATCACCCAGCACGCGAGCAGCCGTGTCGAGCAACTTAAGGCAAAGATTGACGCCAACGCTGAAATTGGCCGCGAAGACGATTGGAATGTCCTTGCCCGCCTCCGCCAGCAACTGCTTCTCTTCAACGCTGAAACCGGTGGTGCCGATAATCATCGCCTTGTGATGCTTGCGGCAGAACGCGAGGTTCTTCAGGGTTACCGTCGGGTGCGTGAAGTCGATCAACACGTCGAACTCGTCAACCACCCGATCCAGATCACCCGACAACGGCACACCGATACGACCCAGGGCAGCCAACTCACCGGCATCCGCACCCACCAGCGTGCTGTCAGGACGATCAATGGCAGCCGTCAGACCGGCACCAGGCGTTTGCTGCACCGCTTCGATCAGGGTTTTTCCCATGCGCCCGGCGGCGCCCATCACTGCAATACGTCGCATGCCTGTCTCCTTACAAATCGCCGAAGAAGCGCTTCACGCCTTCAAACCAACCGGTGGTTTTTGGCGAATGGCTGTTGTCGTCCGCCAGGGAGCTGCGGAACTCTTCCAGCAATTCACGCTGACGACGTCCCAGGTTGACCGGGGTTTCGACCGCCACACGGCACATCAAGTCACCTGCACCGCCGCCACGCACTGGCGCAACGCCTTTGCCGCGAACCCGGAACTGCTTGCCGGTCTGAGTGCCCTCAGGGATTTTCAGTTTGACTCGACCATCAAGGGTCGGAATCTCCAGCTCGCCGCCCAGCGCTGCATCGACAAAGCTGATCGGCACTTCGCAGAACAGATGCTTGCCATCACGCTGGAAGATCGCGTGCTCGCGCACATTGATCACCACGTACAGATCGCCTGTCGGCCCACCTTGAGCGCCCGCCTCGCCTTCGCCGGACAGGCGAATGCGGTCACCGGTATCGACACCGGCCGGCACTTTCACGGAAAGGGTTTTGGACTCTTCGACACGACCTTCGCCGTTGCAGGAGTTGCACGGATCGGAAATGATCTTGCCCTGGCCATGGCAGCGCGGGCAGGTTTGCTGCACCGAGAAGAAGCCTTGCTGCATACGGACCTGGCCGATACCGCCGCACGTCGGGCAAGTGACTGGCGAGGAGCCCTTCTTGGCACCCGAGCCGTCGCACGGTTTGCAATTGACCAGTGATGGAACGCGGATATTCACGGTAGTACCGCGTACCGCTTCTTCCAGGTCCAATTCCAGGGTGTAACGCAGGTCGCTGCCGCGCTGGGCACCACCACGGGAACCGCCGCGACCGCCACCGAAGAAGTCACTGAAGACATCACCAAAGATGTCGGAGAAGTTCTGACCACCAAAACCGGCACCACCGCCACCCATGCTCGGGTCGACACCGGCATGACCGTACTGGTCGTAGGCCGCGCGCTTGCCGGAATCGGACAGCACTTCGTAGGCTTCGTTAGCCTCCTTGAACATCTCTTCCGACGCTTTGTCATCGGGATTACGGTCCGGGTGGTGCTTCATCGCCAGACGACGGTAGGCCTTTTTCAGGTCTGCTTCGCTTGAGCCACGCTCAACACCCAATACTTCGTAATAGTCACGCTTTGCCATAAGTCTTTGCACTCTTGAGGACGTTCGGCAAACCTCTCCTGAGCCTTGCCAAACTCGTTGAGCCCCAATACAGGCCCGGACCCAACTCACGTCAATTCAACGATCCTGGTCTTTGATTCATTGCGGTACTTTCAGCTCGAAAAGCAGGAGCATTCCCGGCCATACCCAGCATCCGAGCGCTGTCGCATGCTGTAAAAATTCGCTAACTCCAGACACGCCAACGCGGGAGCAAGCTCCCGCGCGGCGACATCCTACCAGTCACCGCCTGAAGGCAGTCAACCGGGCGACCAACAACTTACTTGTGGTCTTTGACTTCTTCGAACTCGGCATCGACAACGTCGTCAGCCTTTTCAGCTTTTTCGTCGTGCGGTGCCGCGCCTTCAGCAGGCTGAGCCTGTTCGGCGTACATCTTCTGCGCCACTGGAGCAGAAACTTTCGACAGTTCTTCAACCTTGGCTTCGATTGCAGCTTTGTCGTCGCCTTTAACAGCGGCTTCCAGAGCAACAACTGCAGCTTCGATTGCAGTCTTCTCTTCGGCAGTCACTTTATCGCCAGCGTCAGCGACCATTTTGCGCGTCGAGTGAACCAGCGCATCGCCCTGGTTGCGGGCGGTTGCCAGCTCTTCGAACTGGCGATCTGCGTCGGCGTTGGTTTCAGCATCGCGAATCATCTGCTGAATCTCTTCCTCGGACAGACCGGAGTTGGCCTTGATCACGATCGACTGAGTCTTGCCGGTGGCCTTGTCTTTGGCGCCTACGTGCAGGATGCCGTTGGCGTCGATGTCGAAGGTCACTTCAATTTGTGGCACGCCACGTGGTGCTGGTGGAATCTCGGCCAGGTCGAACTTGCCCAAGGACTTGTTCTGAGCCGCTTGCTTACGCTCACCTTGCAGCACGTGAATGGTTACAGCGCCCTGGTTGTCATCGGCAGTCGAGAACACTTGCGATTTCTTGGTAGGAATCGTGGTGTTTTTCTCGATCAGCGCGGTCATCACGCCGCCCATGGTTTCGATACCCAGGGTCAGCGGGCTAACGTCCAGCAGCAGAACGTCTTTCACGTCGCCAGCCAATACCGCGCCCTGGATAGCAGCACCCATGGCAACCGCTTCGTCCGGATTCACGTCTTTACGAGCTTCTTTACCGAAGAACTCGGTCACCAGCTTCTGAACCAGTGGCATACGGGTCTGACCGCCTACCAGGATCACGTCGTTGATCGCGCCAACGTCGATCCCAGAGTCTTTCAGAGCGATGCGGCAAGGTTCGAT
>NZ_JBFULH010000504.1:0-2997 GCF_056400445.1 Pseudomonas sp. P5_B2
GGTTTCGATGGTCAGGCCGCAAATAGCTTCACACAGGTGGCAGGCACGGTGATGGAGAGTCTTGGTCATGGCCAGTCTCTGTCTTGTTCTGGGCGGGCAATAACGGCCGCGGGAACAAAACTATGGCGCCAGACCCGCTGCTGCGCCAGCGACGTTCGTCTTGTGAATCGGCGACCATCAGGCCAGCCGATGGCTGCGAAACTGGGTCGAATCAATCTGCACTCGTATCGTCCTTGAAATTCTTCACGCCGATAAAAGTACCGACGACGGCCCCCACCACTGCGCTAGAGAGCCCGGGATAAATTGTGCTGGCGATAATCGCGAAGCCCATGAACGTGGAAAGCCCCCCCATATCAAAAGCCGGAGAAACACGACGAAGACGCGTCAAGGCCTGYATATCCGTTTTTTTCGATCGACATACAGGGATCCCTCCTTGGGGTGTTTTGACTTGATTCAGTCGACACCACGCAATGAGGCAGAGGATACCTGAGCATGGCCAGATACCGGTTTGTAAACCGTAACAGCAAACAACGCCAACCTCGAATAACCAGGACTTTTCGGCCCGCAGCCCCCGAACAGACGCGCGCGCTATGTTCGTGCCTGAACCCAGCCTTTATTGCAAACCAGCTCGGTCACAGTGTACAAATGCTGCTCTCGACCTTCGCGGAGTGGATCATTTCCACCTCTGATTGAGCCGAGCGTAACCCGCTGTAATTTCACTGTTTTGGCCCATGTTTGGCCCACACGTCTGACAGAAGACGAGAAAAGCCTTACGAAACAAGCCTCCTATTGGTAAGACGCGACATTTAATTATAAGATCGCGCCTTTCCCTATTTCGTCGCCCCGTGCGGCTTACGCCGCAGGTCTCGCCCGTTGTTCCGTTAAACAAGGCTTTGAGCATCTGCGGTTTGTAGCAAAAAGGTAGTCAATGATGAGCGCAAGGCACTTTCTCTCCATGATGGATTGCACGCCCGAAGAGCTGGTCAGCGTGATCCGTCGAGGCGTTGAGCTCAAGGACCTGCGTAACCGCGGCGTACTGTTCGAGCCTCTGAAAAACCGCGTACTGGGGATGATTTTCGATAAGTCCTCGACCCGCACCCGGATCTCCTTCGAAGCCGGCATGATCCAGCTCGGCGGCCAGGCGATCTTTCTGTCGTCGCGCGACACGCAACTGGGCCGTGGCGAGCCTATCGGCGACAGCGCGATCGTCATGTCGAGCATGCTCGACGCAGTGATGATCCGAACCTTCGCCCACAGCACCCTGACCGAATTCGCCGCCAACTCCCGTGTGCCAGTGATCAACGGCCTGTCCGACGACCTGCACCCGTGTCAGTTGCTGGCCGACATGCAAACCTTCCTCGAACATCGCGGTTCGATCCAGGGCAAGACCGTGGCCTGGATCGGCGACGGCAACAACATGTGCAACAGCTATATAGAAGCGGCGATCCAGTTCGACTTCCAGCTGCGCGTCGCCTGCCCTGAAGGCTATGAACCCAACCCTGAGTTCGTGGCCAAGGCCGGCGATCGGGTGACCATCGTCCGCGATCCAAAGGACGCGGTGCGCGGCGCCCATTTGGTGAGCACCGACGTCTGGACCTCCATGGGCCAGGAAGAAGAAACCGCCAAGCGCTTGAAGCTGTTTGCGCCCTACCAGGTCAATCGCGCGCTGCTGGATCTGGCCGCAGACGATGTGCTGTTCATGCATTGCTTGCCCGCCCACCGCGGCGAAGAGATCAGCGTCGACCTGCTCGACGACAAACGCTCTGTGGCTTGGGATCAAGCGGAAAACCGTCTTCACGCACAAAAGGCCCTGCTCGAATTTCTCGTCCCGCCTTCGTATCACCACGCATGAGCCAGCCATTACTGCTTAACCTGCGCAATCTCGCCTGCGGCTATCAAGACCAGCGGGTCGTGCAAAACCTCAACCTGCATTTGAATGCCGGTGACATTGGCTGCCTGCTCGGCTCATCGGGTTGCGGCAAGACCACCACGTTGCGGGCAATTGCCGGTTTTGAACCGGTGCACGAAGGTGAAATTACCTTGGCGGGAGAGACCCTCTCCCGCGCCGGCTTCACTTTGGCTCCGGAGAAACGTCGGATCGGCATGGTGTTCCAGGATTACGCGCTGTTTCCGCATTTGAGCGTGGCCGACAACATCGCTTTCGGGATCCGCAAGCACCCGCAAAAGGATCGCGTGACCGAAGAGCTGCTGGAACTGGTCAACCTGAAAAACCTCGGCAAGCGCTTCCCGCATGAACTGTCCGGTGGTCAGCAGCAGCGTGTTGCCTTGGCCCGCGCCTTGGCGCCAGAACCGCAACTGTTGCTGCTCGACGAACCGTTTTCCAACCTCGATGGCGAACTTCGGCGCAAGCTTAGCCATGAAGTGCGCGACATTCTCAAAGCCCGTGGCACCAGCGCGATTCTGGTGACCCACGACCAGGAAGAAGCCTTCGCGGTCAGCGACCATGTCGGCGTGTTCAAGGAAGGACGCCTGGAACAGTGGGATACACCCTACAACCTGTATCACGAACCGCTGACACCGTTTGTGGCCAGCTTCATCGGCCAGGGTTATTTCATCCGTGGCCAGTTGAGCAGCCCGGAGTCGGTGCACACCGAGCTGGGTGAGTTGCGCGGCAATCGTGCCTACACCTGGCCGGTTGGGAGTGCGGTGGATGTGTTGCTGCGCCCGGACGATATCGTTTATGCACCGGACAGCGCATTGAAGGCGCGGATTGTCGGCAAGTCGTTCCAAGGCGCATCAACGTTGTACCGGTTGCAGATGCCGACCGGGGCGCAGCTGGAATCGATTTTCCCGAGTCATGTGGATCGGCAAGTCGGTGCTGAGGTCGGCATTCGTGTAGCGGCTGAGCACCTGGTGTTGTTTCAGGCGTCCGGAAGCACCGCCGCGCAGATTCCAGCGGTCGAGTCCGGCGTACGCCGCTACAGCACCGCCAACTGATACACACGGACTAAATGTGGGAGCGGGCTTGCTCGCGAA
>NZ_JBFULH010000505.1:0-4389 GCF_056400445.1 Pseudomonas sp. P5_B2
GGCATAGGCGGAAAGGTTTTCGGTGAGGTTGTAGACGATGCCTGCATAGGGGGTGAATTCATGATCGACATCGATCTTGCTTACTTCCGAAAAAACGTCATCACTGGTCTTCTCGTACCAACTCTCACGTGCGCCCAGAATCACTTTCAAATCGTCGGTCACGTTCAAACGGGTGGCTGTGTAGAGCCCCTTTTGCCGGGTTTCGCTGTAGCCGTAGTCGGTCCTTGGGCCCCATATCGGCTCGGGGAAATCGCCGTTGTAGGTATCGAAATTGGCCACACCGCCAAAACCGGATTGTGCGTCGAGGGAATCGGCGTCGAACTTCTGCTTGCTGTCTATATAACCAAATGCCGCTTCATGCTGACGACCCATCAGAGAGAACGGGCCATCGAAACGGATGCCGTAGTCGTCCTGGGTGGTCCTGGTCTTGTAGGTCGCCGGGAACGAAGACATAGGGGCGGTACCGTCCCTGCCTGGATTGCCGGAAAGGTACAGCAGGGAAGAGTGGCCGTTTCGCTCGCCACGGTTGTAGCTGAGGTGGGCTTGCCAGTCGTTGGCAAACTGGTGGTCGAGATTGACGAAGTAGGTGTCGTAGGTCGTGTTCCACTTGCTCCAGTCAGCGGAGGTTGTCTTCGAACGGCTCCAGTTGGTACGGCTGCCGTCGGCGTACCAGACGGGCAGGCCACCCCACATCGGTGAGTCGGCCTTGTTTTCCTGATGGCTCAAACCAAACCAGACCGTGGTGTCGGGCGTCAGGTCGATATCCATGGTGCCATAGAGGGTTTGGCGCTTGTTCGAGTTCATATCGATCCACGTATCGCCCTCGTTGGTCTCCCCGACGAACCGCCCGCGAATCGTGCCTTCCTGGTTCAGCGCCGTGGCCACATCGGCCTGGGCACCATAGGTGTCCCATGTACCGGCGTTCACTTCCAGCGAACCGTTCAGTTCAGTGCTGTAAGCGCGCTTGCGCACCATATTGATCGACGCGGAAGGATCGCCGGCACCGGTCATCAAACCGTTGGCTCCGCGGACCACTTCAACGCGGTCATACATGGCCAGGCTGCTGAAAATCTCCCCCGAACTCCATGGCTGTTCAAAGATAGTGGGTACACCATCGATCATCAGCGAGTTGAGTTCAAAGCCACGGGCGTTGAATTGCGCCCGACTGGTTTCGTAGCGGTTGACCGACACACCCGTGGCATTGTTGACCACGTCGAGGATGGTCTGCAGGTCCTGGTCCTGTATTCGCTGCTGAGTGACGACGCCGACCGACTGCGGCGTCTCTCGCGGAGACAGGTTCAAGGGGGTGGCCGTGCGTTCGGACTCGGTCGTGTAGGAGTTAGTGCCTTCGGTGACGGCGGTGCGTTCGCCCGTGGCAGTCTCAGTGATAGCGATAGCCGGCAAGGTCACAGTGCTGCCCGTCTCGGTCTGCTCAGTCTGTTCCGCCGCCTGCACGGAGGGCGCAACGAAGGCGATACCGGCTGTCAGCATGTGCACTGCGAGAGCCAAAGGACGCAATGCCAGAGGCGCGCGCGGCGTAACGGAGTTTTTAGAACACTGGAGGATGGGGGCGGTCATGCGAGCTCACATTTGATTTGGTGTTATTTGAGAATCGATATCATACTCAAATGTGATGAATTGCCAAACACTTGTTTGAGAAAGATTCTTTTTTGCAAACACTCGGCCCGAATTTCTGATAGTCGGCGTCGGGTTCTGACCGCTTTTTGCCGATGGCTTCCTCAACTTGCATTGGTGAGTAGAATGCAGCCGCCGGTCAGCACTAACGGGACTTTATTCAAACAAGCAGAGGCAGGCATCGTTCGACGGCTGTGCCGATCTGTTCCCGGCAGCCAAACCGATCAACATGGCCACTGTGCCTGCAACCATGAACCCCTTGGCCTTGTGTTCCGACAACTTCGCGGTGCTGTACTCGCAAACCAGCAAGACGCCGCTGGTGGTGGTCGAGCGTCTTAACGCCGGCCAGCTGCAGGATGCCAAAGGGGAGGAGCGCACTAATCAGTTCTACCCGGACCCGCGCATTCCCAAAAGTGGGCGGGCAGAGTTGAGCGACTACCGTAGCCAACATCCGGCGGTGGACCGCGGTCATCAATCCCCGGCAGCCGATGCACCGAACCCAAATGCAATGGCTCAATCCTTCGCGCTGTCGAACATGGTGCCGCAAGACCCCACCAACAATCGAAAGATCTGGAGCAAGGTCGAGTCTGATGTGAGGAAGTTTGCCAAGCGTGCCGAAGGCAATGTGTATGTCTTTACCGGCCCGCTGTTTGACCCGGGCCACACCACTATTGGCGACAACAAGGTCTGGGTGCCGACCCGCCTGTTCAAGCTGGTCTACGACGCATCGTCCCAACGTGCGTGGGCGTACGTGCTACCCAACGCAGAAACCCGCATTGAGAGGCCGATGGACTATGACACTTTCGTGAAAACCACGGGGCTCAAGTTGCTGGGGAACCTGCCGGTGACAGGTTCAGTGGGCCGCACTTGATGGCTTCCACTTAACGGACTTCACCCCAACGGTTGGAGGCAACCGATGGGGTGATTCGTACCTGGCCGCTGTTAGCGTTTGATGTGGGAAATTTTCGTGCCTTCGATGCTGACCCCGGCCATTAAGCCTTGCTGGTCGAAGATGAATGCATAGGCGTCGTCTTTGAGCGTCGAGCTGGACAGGTTCTTCGCAACCCCTTCATTCACGACAACCACGGTCGGCCCTACACCAACTTCCCAACCCTTGGAATCAGCCAGGTATTTCAGCGCTTTATCATTCATCAGAAATACTGCATAGCCATAGGACTGGGCGCCGGCCTGTAGACCCCATGACCCGCTGACGGAGTTGTAATAGTCCACTGCTTTCCCGCCTTTCATTAATACGCCTTCACCATAGCTGCCGCCGAATACCAGGCCCGCCTTGATGATTTTGGGGAAGACCAGCACGGCCTTGGCTTGTTGCGAGATGGATTTGGCTGTTGGATTGGCCTTGTAGAGCGTCTCCAATGCTTGCGCAGCGTCTTTATTCAGATCCTCTGCGGTTTCTGCACTGGCACTGTTCAGGAGGCTCGTCGAGGCCAATGTAGCTAACGCAAGGAAAGTCGATAGAAAGAAGCGCATTGATTGAGTCATTTCCGTACTCCAAGTGGGGAGCATTGGATGAAAGCAGCAGTCAGCGCCTGTATCAGACGGGAACTGAACCTACTGAAGTTATCCGGCGCACCCTGAAATGTGTGGTTTTCAAGCGTCGCGCAGTAATGCAGGAAACCCAAGGCGCGATKCCATCACTTGTTGTGACCACTATGAAACGGCCGGGTTCGCTGCTTTCTACCTCTATCGTTTTTTACATTCCGCCAACACCACTTGGCAGGTGTTCGGCGTGCCACCGGAGCGGCCGGCATAGCGTATGCAGTTATTCAGGGATTTTTGGCGGGCAATGCCCAAGGTGGAGCCCCAC
This sequence comes from Pseudomonas sp. P5_B2, assembly GCF_056400445.1. Classification (NCBI taxonomy): domain Bacteria; kingdom Pseudomonadati; phylum Pseudomonadota; class Gammaproteobacteria; order Pseudomonadales; family Pseudomonadaceae; genus Pseudomonas; species Pseudomonas sp. P5_B2. The sequence goes on from NZ_JBFULH010000505.1 coordinate 3,464, forward strand.
GCCAAGCCACCCTCGCCGGCAGTGGGTAGCGCTTTTGCATAGCAATTGGAGCCCAGGCTGGCAGTCGAATTGCGATGCCTGGACGCTTTGCTTGAACATCCCGCCGTCAGCGCAAGGCTGATGGCGAGCAGGGAGGGGAGAACCCATGACCAGCATTGGAGCGCTGTTTTTTCGATCATGCCGTTTCCCCTGTATCAACAACTCAGGCGTGTGTGGGGCGGCGTTCTTTGGCGTTCGCCGGGGTCATCGCTTACTGCACAGAATGAACATGTCATTCCCGTCGTCAAACAGGTAACGCGTCTCGGACAACGGTCGCATCCAGTAACTCAGGCTGCTGTCCGGCCGGAAAATAAACATGCCCAGTGTGTTCGCCAGTTCAGGAATCGTGCTGTCCGTTTCGCCTTTGGCACTGCGCTCAACATTAATGTGCAAGCGGTGCCCCTCTTGTTGCACCCGAAAGGCGCTGTTGCGGCGCAGGGTACCTATTTCCGCCCCGGAGTCGGCATCGATCAATTGGGCGACCATACGCATATGACTGAGCCCGGTGGGCCTCAAGTCCACTCTGAAGCGCGTCGTCAGCCATGACGGGCGCGTTGAGGATGTCACTTGATGCGCGCTCTCTCCGGTGCACCAAAGGTCCAGCTTCGCCGTGTTCTCACCTGACAGCCGTCCCAGTGCTACACCCAACAGGCCAACGAGTGCGAAGGCCAGGCACCAACCTGCGTTTGCGACAAGTCTAGTCATGTTGTTGTACACCAATGCAGCGACTACTTGCCGTTTCCAGCTCGCCATCGCAAAGAATCTGATCTGCCCCACGACGCGACGGTAACAAATACAGGTGGAGGTTTTGCGCCGAAAAGCCCAGATGCTCCGCCAGTTTTCGGCTGTGCTGGACCATCAGCTTCAGGTGTGACGCTTCCGGGGGC
>NZ_JBFULH010000506.1:0-2980 GCF_056400445.1 Pseudomonas sp. P5_B2
GGCCCGGCGCCTGGGTTTCGACCTGCTGCAACGGCAACTGCGCGATGTTGATGAATACCTGCCCACCCCTTCCCTGCCGAGCGCCTGGCTGGACACATCCTTTGCCGAGTACTGCCATCATCTGGCCGCACTGAAAGAGTTATCCACAATCGGCCCGCAAGACTGGCCCGCACTTGAAGCCGCCGGCTGGAAACGATTGGCGCAAGTACGCAATCTGGAGCTATTACGCGGACTTTTCCGACGCCCTCTGGAGCTTTGGCTGGTACTCGACCGGGCACTTTTCCTTGCCGATCAGGGTTACACCGTCCGACTCGGCACCTTCTGCGAAAGCTCGCTCACGCCGCGTAATTTCCTGCTCTTGGCGGAGCACCCGTAAAAGCCACAGCCTGTGGATAACTCTGTTGATGGAATTTTCGTGGATCCAATACCCGCGCCTGTTTCAGGGTTGAAACGCCACTGTTCATTTTTTGTGCACCCGCAAAAAAATCCTGAAAAACAGCGATTTGCGAACAAATGAGAACTGGCCCACAAAAACGGTAATGAGCGAGGCAAAGCACCAACCCCGTTGTGCATAAGCATTTAACACAAAGGACATAAGCGCCTAAATCCGGACGTCTCAGAGGGAAAATTGCACCGTATCCCGACTCTTGTTATACAAACACGCAAGGGCGCCGACAGCGCGGCCACGAACAAGAAAATTCGACCGACAGGATGCGACAGTGACGTTCATTTCTTACGCACAGAATTTCGAAGACATTCGCCTTTGGCGCGCCCTCAAAACCGTCGAGAACGGCTTCTATATCGATGTCGGGGCCAACGACCCCACCCATGACTCGGTCACCAAAGCTTTCTACGACCACGGCTGGACCGGCATCAACGTCGAACCGATGCCCAATTACTACGAAGCCCTTTGCCAGCAACGCCCCAAAGACCACAACCTGCAATGCGTGGCCGGTGAAAGCGCCGACAACCTGACCTTCTACGGCATCGCCGGCACCGGCCTCTCGACCGCCGACCCGGCCATGGCACAGATGCACAAGGACGCCGGCATGGACGTGCGCAGCCATACCGTCAAATCCCGCACCCTGACCTCCATCTGCGAAGAGCACGCCCAGGACCGCCCGATCCACTTCCTGAAAATCGACGTCGAAGGCCACGAAGAAACCGTCCTGCGCGGCATGGACTTCAGCCAATGGCGGCCGTGGGTCATCCTCATCGAAACACCGTGGGAACGCGACCAGACTTGGGAAGCCCTCGTCACCGGCGCTGGTTACCAATCCATCCTGTTCGATGGCATCAATACCTACTACCTCGCCGAAGAACACCTGAACCTCAAACCCGCCTTCGACATCCCACCGTGCAACCTCGACGAATTCCAGTTCTGCAAAGGCCACAACTTCAGCCACCCAATCAGCGATGCCGACCCACAGCTGGCCGCTGCTCTGCAAAGGGCCGAACAGGCCGAAGCACAGCTGCGCGTGATGCAAAATAGCCGGACCTGGCAAGCCATTCAGAAACTCAAGAAAACCCTGCTTCGCGCCTGACCTGAAGCCTGCGCAAAAATAGTCTGAATTCAGGGGTTTACAGAACCAATCCAATCGCTATAATCGTCGCCCAACACGCCGGTATAGCTCAGTTGGTAGAGCAACTGACTTGTAATCAGTAGGTCCCGGGTTCGACTCCTGGTGCCGGCACCATATAGAACAACGACTTAGGCTCACCGAAAGGTGGGCCTTTTTCGTTTATGGGTATTTCAGGGCCACTTCAGGGGCCACTTCTCTCCTGGTGCCCCTTGTGGGCGGGTTTCCAACGCCCAAAAAAATACCCCCAAGCCGGCAAAGGAACTGGGGGGTATCGAAAAGCCTTGCGCCTGAATCGCGGATGAGGACACACCCAGTCGCGGGCTTTTCAACTCACGCTGTGGAGTGGTCAGCGTGAGTGTAACCGGGAGTTGATCCCTTCGATTCGTTTGTGGTCGGCGTCGATCCGGGCAAGAGCCGCGGCCCGGCCAGTCAATGCCGCCTTGTCGTAGATTTTCTGACCGGGCGCGTCCATCGGATCAAACGGCTTGTCAGTGATTGCGCGACGGCCGCAAAGTTCTTCGACGGCTGCCAAGATCGCCGCAACTCGATCTTCAATCGACAGTTCCATCAGGCAACTCCTTTCAACAATGCCTTGGGCGGCCGGCGTGTGAGCTGGTCGCGTGTGAGTTGGCAGCCACCCGGAGGTGTCAGAAAGACGTCAACGGCGTATCCACCTCCCGTATCCGCGGGCAAGCCGGCGATCTTGTTGCGCAGCTTCACACGGGCGTCGATGGTCTCCGCGTAGGCGCAGTGAGCCGCAAAAAAATCGTCGCCAGCCGCAAGGAAGGCTTGGGCGGCTAATCCCTCCACGGCAATCGCTTCGTCGTGCTGAGCGGCGGTGAGCGCCGTGGCTGCGTCCTTAACCGTGCGCTTGGCTTCGTGGAGTTGTTCATTCAGATCGTGGATGCGCGCCTTGTAGGCCGCGGCGCAATCTTCGGACAACGCCAATGACTCCTCGGCCGCGTAGAGGGCCTTGCGCACTTGTTGCCAATCCAAACAGTCACCAAGGGTCATGCCAGCGGCGATAGCGGACGCACCGGCCGCGGCTGCAATTGCCTTGAGTGCGTCCACCTGCTCAAGAAGTCGGACATGATCGCCAGCCTTGTCGCGGGCTTCGGCAATCAGGGCTTTGATGTCGGCCACCTTGCCGGCCGCGGTGTCGTAATTTTTCAACTCTTTCATTGCTTCAAAACTCCTGATCCAAGGCGGCGTCGATGGCCTGTTGACGTGAGTGGCCGAGGCGGATGAGCCGTGCGGCTTCGTCGAAAATACGTTGTTGGATGGCGTTCAGCCGCTGTGGGATGCGCCGTTTCTCAAGTCTTTGCAATCGAATAATCTTCATTGTTGAAGTCCCTCTAGGGCTGTTAAACGACGTTCAAACTCGGTGACTTCGGTGA